>JAKDNQ010000139.1 GCA_030456405.1 Nitrospira sp. | reverse complement strand
CGAGCATCCGGTATTCAAAATCATGATCCAATCCCAACTTCGTCTGCTCCGTGCAATAGGCCACGGCTTGTTCGCGGTCCTCGGGATGGATGTGATCGGGCCAGAACGACGGATTGTTGAGCCATTGCTGAACAGGGTAGCCGAGGAGATGCTCGGCTTGAGTGCTCACAAAGGTAAAGCAAAAAGTGGCTGGGTCCGCCTCCCACACGATCCCGTTCACGGAGTTGAGCAAAGAGGCGTAGCGCTGCTGGGAAATGCGAAGGATCTCCTCCATCTGCTTGCGCTCGGCAACACGCGCCTCTAGGTCCGTCATCAGCCGCTTTCGCTCGACGGCTGTGCGTAGAGAACGGTAGACCGCTCCCCCATCGTATGACCCCTTCAATACATAATCTTGCGCTCCATTCTGAATGGCTAACATCGCCATTGGCTCGGCATTCAGGTCTGTGAGGATCACGACCGGAAGCTCCGGCGCCTGGGCTTTCACACGCGCGAGCGTATTGAGGCCGTTGCTGTCAGGGAGGTTGAGGTCCAGGAGTATGGCATCGAAACGTCTTGCGGCCAGGCAAGACAACGACGCTGACAACCGATCCGCATGCTCGATAAGAATGGTGGTGTTCGTGGAACTGGAGAGTGCTTCTCGCAGCAGGGCCATCTCCTGCCGATTATCCTCGATGGCAAGGACGATCATACGTCGCTTCTCCTTCGCGCCTCTTTAGCAGATGCCTGCCCCTGTGTCACTGCGTCGGGTGGCCACCCGCTCCTGTGTGACTCAGAATAGCTTCCAGTAAAGCGGCTCGCTTGATGGGTTTGGCCAACACGCCATTGCACCCGACATCTTTGATTCGTCGCTTATCTTCAGGGTATGCATAGGCCGTTACCGCAACAATCGGTATCGGTGGAATACCCTGTCTCCTCTCCCATTCCCTGATGGTCGCGGTCGTGGTATAGCCGTCCATTACCGGCATGTGCACATCCATCAGCACGAGGTCATACCGGCCGACGGTCACCATGTCACAGGCAATGCGCCCGTTTTCCGCGAGGTCCACCTTGTACGGGGTCGCTTTGAGGTAGGCCTTAATGAGAAGCTGGTTATCAGGCGAATCCTCCACAACCAAAATTCTTAGTGGTCGGTGATCCACCAATGCCACGGGCGCCTCGACCTGCCTCGGCAATGGAGGCAACCCTTGCATTCGTCTATGTGCGATCACGAGCGCGCGGCGGAGCTCGGACCGTTTAATGGGTTTTTCCAAATATCCGGCCAGACCTAGGTCGTAGGTGCGAGACACCTCACCTGACCGGTAGGTGGACCCTCCGAAGTCCGACGTCAGCATCAAGATGGCGAGATCCCTCAGGAACGGATCCGCTCGGATCCGTTCGGCGACTTCGAATCCGTTGAGATCGGGCATGCGGGAGTCGAGCAGCACAAATTTATATGGCTCACCGGCCTCCCGCGCCCGTTTCAGCTCAGTCAGCGCGGTCAGACCGTCCGGCGCCTCCTCCGCCAGCATAGTCCAAGCGGTCAAGGCCTCTCGAGCGATGAGTCGGTTCGTCGCGTTGTCATCCACGACCAACACCCGAAGACCGTTCAAGTCTGTGAAGGTGGAGAGTGTGGCTTCTGGAGACTCCGACTCGACGTCCAAGCGCAGCGCGCACGAGATCGTGCTGCCTTGGCCGACTGTGCTCTCGGCCCAGATGCGACCGTCCATCAGGGTGGCGAGTTGCTTACAGATAGCGAGACCCAGTCCGGTACCGCCGTATTTACGCGCGGTGGAGACGTGCGCTTGCGTGAAACTGTCGAAAATTGACTCCAGCTTATCTGAGGGAATACCGATCCCGGTGTCGGTGACCGAGAAGAGCAGGGCGCCTGGTTCGGAGATTTCTGGGTTCGGCACCACGCGCAATTCGATGGAACCCTGCTCGGTGAACTTGATGGCATTGCCGACAAGATTGACCAGAATCTGTTGGAGACGGGTCGGATCACCGTAGAGGTATCGGGGGACCGCAGGCGACACGTAGCAAGTCGGCTCCACATTCTTATCGCGGGCCCGCAGGGCCAGCAGGTCGATCACGTTGTCAATCACGTCCTGCAGATCGAAATGGATCCGTTCCAGCTCGACTTGCTTCGCTTCCACCTTGGAGAGATCGAGGATGTCGTTCAACAGGGTCATGAGGTTCTGGCCGGCGTTTCTGAAGATGCGCACGTACTTGCCCTGTTCGTCGGTGAGGGAGGTCTCCCCCAGCAGGTCGGCCATTCCGACTATCGCGTTCATCGGTGTGCGAATCTCATGGCTCATGTTGGCGAGGAATTCACTCTTGGCCCTGGTGGCTGTCTCGGCCACTTCTTTCGCCTGGAGCAAGGCTTCCTGAATCCGCTTCTGTTCCGTAATCAATTCCGTGAACATGATGATCCCGCCGATAGCCCCGTTCTGGTCATACCAGGGCCGCGCCTCCCACCGCAGCCAGTCGGTGTGACCGTCCGCTCGCACAAAAGAATCTTCTTCCCGCCGCTCACTCGCGCCGGCCAGACATCGTTGATGGATATCCTGCCACTCTCTCATGTCACGGATTTCAGGGAATACGTCGTAATGGTGCTGCCCGATGATGTCTCGCTCGCCAAGCTGATAGTCCTGATACCAGCGCTGACTGACGGCCACATATCGAAGCTGCTGGTCGAACATCGCCACAGCGGCCGGCGTGTGCTCCACGAAGGATTGCAACAGCAACCGACTCTGTTCGAGTGACTGAACGACCCGTTTGCGCTCCAGCTCATCCGCGTCCTCTCTCTTTTTGCGTTCGGTGATGTCGTGAGTCACAGCGAGATGTTCGGCGCCACCAGTGACAGGATTTCGAAAGGGCACGGCATAGGTCTCCATCCAACGGATGGATCCCTTGAGACCTTGAATTTTAAATTGGAGCGTTCGTTCGTGACCGGCGATCACATCGTCATGCATATCCACAAACGAGGCGCGATGTTCAGGGGCAACAAGGTCGAACATCGAACGACCAAGCGCATCTTGCTCGGTGGACGCCTCAATGAATCGTAGTCCGACAGGATTTATTTGCAGCAACGTTCCGTCGAAAGCCACGCGGTTGATGCCGCTAGGTCCTGCGCTCAACATCATCATGTTGGGCAAGTCCTGTTCCCCTCGCTTCTTCTCCGCTTGCTTGAACGCGGTCACGTCTTCGCAGGCAATGAGAGCGACTGGAGTGTCGGCGCTTCGCGCAACTCTGACGGTTTCACTGACCCAGATGATGGTTTCATCTTTCTTTACTATCCGGAATGTCCACCAGGCTGTGCAGGCAGGATTGGCGAAAGCCTCAGCCAACTTTCTGGCGACTGCATTCCTGTCCTCTTCATAAAAGACCGACAGGAGAGAGTGCCCAATCAATTCTTCCGGTGTATATCCCAACTGTGTCGCACCGAGACTGTTGATGGAAAGCACCGTGCCTTGTTGATTCACTGTGAAATGCATGAACGGGGTTTCATCATAGAGGGCACGGAACCGTGCGTCACGGTCGCGCGCGATATCTTCCATGTGCTTGAGGTCCATCCTGTCGCGTTGCAGAGATTGATCGGCACTTGCGATCTCCGCCGTACGGTCAGCGACGCGCGCCGCTAGCTCGGTCAACAGCCGTTTCCGCTCGATGGCAGTACATAGAGAACGAGAAAGTAGCGCTCCGTCGTACCGCCCCTTCACGATGTAGTCCTGAGCTCCGGCTCGGATTCCTTCCATCGACAGCCGCTCGTCATCCAGACCCGCGATGATGACCACCGGAATCTGCGGCGCCCACGCTTGCACGCGTATGAGTGTTTCGAGGCCGGTGCTATCGGGTAGGTTGAGATCCAAGATGATCGCATCGAAACACCCCGCAGTCAGACAGGCAGAGGCGGCTGAGAGCTGGTCCACAGGTACCACTCGAATGGCAACACTCGTGACGGCAGAAAGGGCAGTTCGCAAGAGGATCATTTCCTCCCAACTGTCCTCAATGACAAGAATGTTCATAGGTCTGTTGAAGATCACTCTAATACCGAAATCCACGAGTCATAAAGGCAAAACAGTTCTTCAATAGGCCACTGGAGATTCATTGTTGCCGGCCTGTTTGAAGCGGTGGATAGCCTGCCATGGCCACGAAGAAAGCAGCAGGGCGAGGAGGACTGCGAGACCCTCGAATATTCGCCGATCACTGGGAGGTTCACGATGAAGCCGGTCACGATCTGTCTGCTCATACTGAAATTCAGATAGATTCGCCAGTCCTTCATGCTACTGTGTCGTCACATCGGGCGCAGCGGCATTCTTAAGGATACGGAGAACGTCTTACGTTGTTTGGACCACATCTTACGATAACCCAACAGCCGTCAATGACCCAACCAATTCGTCATTCACGCCGCCATCTTCCGATAGCGATCATGAGCAATCAGAAATCGGTCCTTACTGTTTTCTCCACCCTCAGTGGCAGATTACTGCAAAAAGCAGGCAGTCGCGACCTCGCCTGGAAGCAGTGAATCGACGACAGAGGCGAGAGGTGGGTGTTGGAGTTCTCGTCGCCTCACGCCATCGCGGGAGACATCGATCCCTTCTCTACGCTCTCACTTTATGATCGTTGATCGTGCAGGTGTGGTTTGTGAGCGGCCGGTCAATGCATGCGCACGTGCGCCTGCGACAGGAGAACATCGGGGTATCACGTGTCACGGGTGTTGGGAACGAGAGAGAGTGTGCCGGCTTGTTTCGCCCGATTGCGACCTTCTTGCTTAGCTTGATAGAGCGCTTGATCGGCCGCCTTGATCAAATCAGTGGGAGAGTTATTCCGGCTGGGAATCGTACTGGCAAAACCCACACTGATAGTGGTGCAGCCACCGTCGGAATGCGTAATACCCAACGCCTCAATTTTTTGCCGAAGCGTTTCCGCCACTTGTGCCGCGCCATCCGTACGGGTGCCGGGAAGCACAACCACAAATTCGTCGCCGCCGTACCGGGCGACCAAGTCTCCGGGTCTATTCACGGCGCCCGAGATCGCAGCCGCCACCTGCCGGAGGCACTCATCACCAGACGTATGGCCGAGGGCATCGTTGTAAGGTTTGAAACGATCGATGTCGAGCATGATCAAAGACAGTGGCGTCAATTCGCGGACAGCTCGTCTCCATTCCTGATCCAAGAAGTCGTCAAACTGCCGGCGGTTCGTAATGCCGGTGAGGCCGTCAAGACACGACAGGCGCAACAACATCTGGTTCGCTTCCTGAAGTTGGCGCATGACCTCAAGAAGCTCCTGCTCATGCGCCCGCCGCCGTTCGATTTCGTGAACCAGTCGCAACACCGACCGGACGCGAGTCAAGAGCTCGATCTTATTGATGGGTTTCCCAATATAGTCGAGCGCCCCTGCGGCAAAGGCAAGCTGGAGATCCACGGGATCGGTCTTTACCGTCACCATCATAATCGGCGTATCGCGGAATCGTTCGACCGCCTTGATTTGGCGGCAGGCTTCGATGCCGCTCATACCCGACATGACGATATCCATGAGGACCAAGTCGACCCGAGAGACAGCGCTGTGTTTCCCATCATCAAGCCCCAACAGACGGAATGCCGAGGAAGCTGAATCGGCGATCAGGAGGTCGTCATAGCCGGCAGCCGAGAGGATCGACTGAACCAAGAGGCGGTCGTCCGCCGAATCATCAACGATCAAGATGCTCATGTGTTCAAAGTCCCGGTAAATCGAGCGGTACGCGTGAGAAATCGTAGCAGCTAGTCCTGATAAACTCCAGGATAAAGTTTTTTGACGCAGGCTTGACAGATACCGTGGCTGAATTCGGCCTCGGAGTGTTCGCCGATATATTCCTCCAACTGCTGCCAGAATCCACCGTCATTTCGGATCTTTTTACACGATGCGCAGATAGGGATGAGGCCTCTAAGGACTTTGACATCTCGCAGGGCTTTCTGCAGCTCATCGTTGCTTCGACGAAGTTCTTCTTCACGCGCCTTGCGGCAATCCATTTCTTTCTTCAGCGCAAGCGCGGAGGAGGCCCGTGCCAAGAGTTCCAGGCTGTGTACAGGTTTGGTAATGTAATCATTCGCGCCCGCCGCAAAGGCGGCTTGGAGATTCGAGC
>JAKDNQ010000531.1 GCA_030456405.1 Nitrospira sp. | reverse complement strand
GTCATGCCCGCGGAGGCGGGCATCCAGTCGTTCCGGATTCCTTGGATTCCCGCTTAAAGCACGCGGGAATGACGAGAAGATGAGGAGTAAGAGAATGAAAGATCAGAAACGACAAAGGGGCTCGACATCCGAAGCCGATCCGAAACTCAATGCTCAAAGCTCAATGCTCAAAGCTGCCTGGCGCGCAGGTCAATGGCCGATATCTTGGCTAAGACGCAGTCAGCTGAGACGACGATCGGCGCGGAATGGATTTCAAGCCGGAGCCGATTTTCCGGCGCGCGAGATCGAGATCGTAGAGTTTTTGCAAATTCAGCCAAAATTCATCGGATGTGCCGAAATATCGAGCGAGACGCAGCGCTGTGTCGGCAGTCAATTCGCGTTTTCCATTGATGATTTGGTAGATGCGATTGGGTGGAACATCGATGATCTCCGCTAACCTACGAGCAGAAATATCAAGCTCCTTGAGTTCATCACTGAGGATCTTGCCGGGATGGATTGGCGTACGCATGATTCAAGGCTCCTATATTAATGGTAGTCCACAATATGTACGTTTTCTGGACCGGTGCTTCCCTCAGGCCAACTGAAGCAAATGCGCCACCTCAAATTGATACGAATCGAATATTGTCCCTTCCTGCCTCCCTTGAGTGCTTCCAGTCTGTTGGAGGGAAGCGAGCGAAGGTCGATCAGGCTTGTGGCAGCCTCCAAAATACGAAGTCGCTTTTCCACCTGTATCCGAAATGGTTGCCATCGTGCAACCGGAGCGCCATTGGCGAATCGTTCAGCATCTCGGTCGCCATAGCTCTTAATCATATAGGCATGATAGCCCGCGTGACGTATCGCGTCAATGAGTGAGTGAGGAGACGCCCAGTCAATGTGCCTAGCGCCGCTAGCCGAAGACGCGTCGGAGCAGCGGATTGACGATTGCAGCAGAAGTGTTCAAAAATAATGTGAGTGAGGAGTCTGATCCGTAAGGCAGTGTTACCGATGAATGTGTAAGGGGTCAGCGTCACCGGAAAATCTCAAGATCAGGTGTTGTATGAGCAAGAATAAAGAGCCGGATGTGGCCCACAAAGGCTGGCTGGCCGGTGGCGGCGAGATGGGGGCGCTCATCCGCGCGAAGGACTGGTCGAAGACCTCGCTCGGGCCGATCGAGTCCTGGCCGCAGAGTCTGAAGACCATCGTCCGCATCATGCTGGATTCACGCTATGCCATGTGGATGGGATGGGGGCAAGACCTGTCGTTCTTATACAACGACGCGTACCGGCGCGACACCTTGGGCAAGAAACACCCGTGGGCGCTCGGCAAGTCTGCTCGTGCGGTGTGGGCTGAAATCTGGTCGGACATCGGTCCCCGAATCGACCACGTGCTGAGCACCGGTGACGCGACATGGGATGAAGGCTGCTTGCTGTTCCTGGAACGGAGCGGCTACTCCGAGGAGACCTACCACACGTTCTCGTATAGTCCGCTGTATGCCGACGCCGGCACAATGGGTGGGATGTTGTGCGTGGTCACGGAGGAAACGGAGCGAGTTGTCGCCGAGCGCAGGGTGGCGTGCTTGGGCGATCTCGCGTCCTCCTTGACTGCGACCAAGACCGAGCAAGAGGTCTTCGACGCGATCGAGCATGGTCTCACAGCCGACCGCCGCGACCTGCCGTTTACCTTCACGTATCTGTACGGCGAAGACGGGGAGGTCCAGCTTGCTGCGAAGACCGGCATCGTTGCCGGACCGCCGGCGACGGCGATTGAGGCCCCGAGCGGGTGGCCGCTCGACGACGTGCGGTCGAAAGGCATGCGGATCATCTTGGATGATCTTGTCCGGCGGTTCGAATGGGTTCCGCCAGGGCCGTGGAAGAAATCTCCGACGCAGGCGATGCTCCTCCCCATTGCCCAACAGGGGCAGACGAAGTCGGTAGGCATCTTCGTGGCCGGGATCAATCCGCACCGTCCGCTCGACGACGCGTACCAAGGGTTCGTCAATCTCGTGGTTGGACAAATTGCCGCGGCCGTCGCCAATGCCCGCGCCTATGAAGAAGAGCGCAAGCGGGCCGAGGCTTTGGCAGAATTAGACCGCGCCAAGACCGCCTTCTTTTCGAATGTCAGCCACGAGTTGCGCACGCCGCTGACGCTCATGCTCGGTCCGTTGGAAGACG
>JAKDNQ010000530.1 GCA_030456405.1 Nitrospira sp. | reverse complement strand
ACGACTGCTCGCTCGACAAGTCTAGGCTGTCGGAGACCCTGTAAAAAACAGTCTATGGCCCGCCCGCCGTCGAGAGAACTGGCTCAGTGGTTTCACGGGACGTTCTCGGTGAGTTGTGTGCGGGGCTGTCGACTAGCCAATTCAGTCGAGCCGCCTGTGACCGACACAGTCCGGGTGAAGGACCACGCCGCACTTGGCATGCGGATTCGAGGTCTGGCCCATGCCAGAACGCCGTTCAGCTACATACGGATCGGGGTGTTGCTCTGTCGTGAAGGCTGGCTGGTCAATTGGAAGCGGGTCCGGCGGCGCGATCGGCTCGATGGCGTGCCGCTTCAGGTACGCGGGTGGAGACAGAAGCACATCGCCCTCCACCAAGGTCTAGCTCCCACCCCAGTCGGGCAGTCCGAACGCTGGAGCATGGAGGGTATCCTTATTAGCCTGATGGGGGGACGGCCATTTCGGATCTTAACGGTCGTCGATAACTGAAGTCGCAATAGTCCTAGATGTTGGTATTCGGATGTCATGTGAGACCGTCGGCCGAGCCCTCGATGGTGTCATTGGCGAAGGACCGCGATCACATTCCATCACGGTGGATCATGGAGCGGAATTTCAATAATGGGCGCGCGAAGAGTGGGCCTATCGTCGAGGGGGGCAGCGCGACTTCACTTGACCAGGGAAACCCGTGGAAGATGTCTTTATCAAATCGTGTAACGAACGCTGCGTGACGACTGTCTGAGCCTACATCAGGTCGTCATGCTCGCTGAGGCGCAACACATCCTTGAAACCTGGCAGCTCGACTACAATCAGCATCGCCCTCACCGGTCGGTCACCAGACGCCGAATGAGTTTGTCACACAACGTCAAGTCATCCAGGCCGCCGAAGAAGCCCCTCTGTTTTAGTTTAAGGTTGTCTCGTTACGGGACCACATCACGGCCAGAATGTTCTTCTGTTGACTGCCTCGATCTAGGGGGGAGCTTACGCCATGACCAGCACCTTGTTCCTGACGTATGTCAAGAAGTTCATATGCCCAATTCTCCACCTCGGCGAAATCGTCATCGCCGACAACTTACGCGGTCACAACGTGACGGGAGTCAAAGAGGCTGTCGAAGCGATGGGAGCACAGATCCGCCATCTCCGACCGTATTCCCTCGATCTCAATCCCATCGAACAACTGACTGCGAAACTCAAAGCACTGTTACGCAACCGCCACCAGCTCGCATCGTGGGACGCGCTCAGGAGTCTAATCTGGAGGCTCCTTGACCGCTTCACACCCAACAAATAAACACACTACGTCGCACCCTAGAAGGGTAGCTTGTGTAGATCAACGCCTATAGACACCTCTGCCCCATCCAATTATGGATAGTTTCACTCCAATTCTTATTGAGGATTTCTCTGACCCAGTTATTGACTGAAAAGGAGCCCGGCTGAAGAAAATGGCCGGATCTTTCTGTCCAATTCGATAGGAAAGCCCTCCCAGTACAGTCTCGGCCAACCCCCGCGATTCCCCATTCATCGTGGTGTTATTCTTCTGCGTCTGTAAAACGAAAAGGGAGAGGCTTTTGACTCTCCCTTTCGTTGACTGTGTTATTCCGCCATGGCCGTCAAAACCATGGCGCCAAGACCACTACAAGTCTTACACACTGTGCTTCAAAGTTGCAGCAGTGGCCATCTCCCGTAGATTACTTCAGGAGGTTCTTGTAGATATCCGGCTGTTCTGCGCCCTCTACCTTTATCAGACCAACGGAGCCTTTTGCGATGCGGAAGATTGCATGGTCAACATTGATATAGGTTCCAGGGACTTCAACCTTAAACTCTGCCATGGAAGAACCACCCGCTGGTACGACCGTGGTTTGGAGGTTCTGCAATGGAGGCGTAACCAAAGAACCTCCTGGGTATACCCGATCAAATATCTCTCCAATGACGTGCCAATTTGCGGTCAGGTTGCGTCCTGCGTTGATATAGAACATTCGAATGGTGTCGCCTATTTTGGCTGTCAGAGGATTTTTGACAAGCGAACCAGCCATGCCGTCAAACACCACATGCGATGGATGTTCCGCTAATCCATTTTCGAATGAAAACTCCAAGGTATCGCCCTTCTTGCCAGGCTTGGTGTAAAACTCGGATTGCACGACATAAAACTCTTTGTCTACCT
>JAKDNQ010000529.1 GCA_030456405.1 Nitrospira sp. | reverse complement strand
TGGCCAATAGGTCATTGATGGGGGTATTGGTCGCCACCACCACGGCGCCCGCCGTCACAGTTTGACCATCTTGCGTTTCGATGCGGGCTGATTTGCCTCCTTCGATCTTTGTGGCATGCGTCTCTGTATAAATGCGTCCCCCATCCCTCACGATGGCCTGCGCCAGCGCCGCTAAATATTTCAAGGGGTGAAATTGTGCTTGCCGCGGGAAGCACAGTGCCCGGCCGGTATCGAATGATGTGATGGGGGCGCGTGGAACCAAATGGACATCACGCAAGCCGGCGCGATGCGCTGCGGCCATTTCTTGATCGAGCATGTCGGATGGTTCTCCCGGCGGCATGAACAGGTATCCGTTGAGACGCTCAAAGTCACACTCGATATGTTCTTCGCGAACGATTCGTTCAATTTGGCTGATGGCTGCCGAGTGGCTTTCGGCGGCAAGCTGCGCCCCTTTCCCTCCATGCAACCGTTCCAGTTCCACATAGCGGTCATCTAACGCGGTCACGAGGTGGGCCGTGGTGCGTTCAGTCTCACCGGACACAATCGGGCCATCGTCCAGCACAATAACGGATTTCCCGGCACGTCCTAACAAATAGGCGGTGGATAACCCCGCGACACCTGCTCCCACGATACAAACATCCGCCTGTGCATTCATGAGGAGCTTGGAAAAGCTAGGTACCGTGGCGGTTGCCATCCAGACTGAAGTGGTAATACCTGAGTGTGCTTGTTTCATGCGACTTCTCCTTGTTATCCCCTGCGGGTATTTGCCCCAGTGTAGAAAACAGTCAATCAAGATCCAGATTAGACCTAACGTGAGACTATAAAGAGAATTGAAGCAAGATCGACCTAGGAAGACCCCCAGCGGCAATTCAGCATTTTAAGCTCGGCTGGTTTTTTCGCCTAAGACTAGGGATTTCCCTAGCTCTGAAATGTTCATGGGTGGCGTAGCTTCACATACACTCAAAGATTCAGGGATAGGCTGAAATCAAAACGGTAGTAACCGCAGAAAGGCGGCTTGAATATGGCCGTTCATCCTATGGGATCCATCGTCCTATCAATTCTTGGATGGATGATGATCGGATTGATCGTCGGGGTGGTGCCGAAGCTATTGACGCGCAGACGCGATCGCGGCGGAACGATCGTGACAACTACGTTGGGTATTGCAGGCTCGCTCACGAGTGGATGTATTGGTGTCTTTCTCGGGTGGTATAGGGATGAAGATCTGATCAGTTCTTTGGCCGCCGTGATCGGAGCGATGACAGCGTTGTTTGTGTATCGACAAACCGTTGCTTCCAGGTATGCGAATCCGGGTGAACGCCGCGGGTACTCTCTCCATAAATATATTAGGCCAACGTCATGACCCTGATACTTGTTGGTGACCTCGTTGAATTCTGGTTTGAGTAAGGAAGGAGACGCATCATGGCGAAGAAATCATGCGCGAATCCGCGCTGTACGTGCCCCGCAGAGCCTGGGAAGGAGTTTTGTTCGTCCGATTGCCGGGAAGCAAAGACAGGCACTCCTTGTCCCTGTACACATTCGGGTTGCCAACATAGCCGTGAAACTCCCTGAGCAGCTTCAATAGCTGCCCCACGCCGCCCCCTTCGTCTGATGGACTGCTGCTCCGCGTCGACTGTTGATAAATGGATCGGTTGTCGCATCAGCCGAGGGGGGATGGTGTTCATTTACCTGCCGCCGCCAGATCCTCCGATGATTCATCCCGATGGTTCCGTTAGGCCGCCATCAGTTGTTCCTTGCGCTCCATGACCTCCGTCTTGAGCGCCTCCCAATCGATCTTCGCCTTCAGAGCGTGCGGAAACATCTCGCCCTCTTCTTCTTTCACGTGATGCTTGACCAACTCGCCCAGCACCGTGAATTTAGCTTTGAAGGCCTCATCGCTCGGGTCAAGTTCCTTCAGTTCGGCAATGAGCACATGCACGAGATGGTGCTCTTCAATGGCTTCATTCATGAGATCGGCGTCCTTGATACCCTTTCGAATCGCAGGGTAGATGAGCTCTTCTTCCAGCTCAGCATGGACCTCCAATTCCTCAATGGCAGTCTGGGCAATCTTCTGTTGTTTTCGTGTAGTCGCGTCTTCGTACTCAGCAAAAAGGGCCTTCACTTTTTTGTGATCGGCTTTCAGCATCGTGAGTACCGGA
>JAKDNQ010000528.1 GCA_030456405.1 Nitrospira sp. | reverse complement strand
TCTGGAACCCGAGCACATGGCGCCGGTACATCGGCCGATCAGAAGAACAATACGATCAGAACATGTCCAAGATCCTCAATCTCCTGTAATCACTGACCCGCATGCCTACGTTTCAGCGTCCGCCCCGGATTCCTTCCTCTCCACGGGCCGTTCGTATGACCTCCTACCGGAACCCTGACAAGAAGATCGTGGCGCCACGTCTCGCCACGAGAAGAGCCCCGAAATCCCGTATTCCTGCCCCCCCAATACCGCATCGACCGACCGAGAGCCATGCGGTCGCTTTAACACTCCCTGTGCCTCCCAGCGTGAACCATCAATATGCCACCGTGAATGGCCGACGATTGATCTCTTCGGCTGGTCGCGCCTATAAAGCCCAGGTGGGACAACTCGTCTGGCTCAAGCTGGCGCAATCCACTCACCGAGCGTCCCTCCTTGCACAACTCCAGTCGGAATGGCTCGCCCTGTCCATCCGATTTTACTTTACCTCAGCCCTACGGCGAGACATCGATGGCGGGCTCAAGATCGCGCAGGACGCTCTCTGTGAGGGGCTCGGGATCAACGACAACCGCATCGTCGAAACCCACCTCTATAAACACATCGATAAAGAAAACCCTCGCATCGAAGTACAGCTGACGCCTGCGTCCAGTTCCTAGCAGGATACTGCCACCTCAAGTAAGACATGAGCACCGGATCTCCATTCAAAGATCCTCGCTATTCGTACCGGAGCGCTTCGATAGGATTGAGGCGAGCAGCCTTGTTGGCGGGGTACAATCCGAAGAACAGACCGACCACAAGCGAAAAGAAGAACGCGAGGAGGATGACATTGCCGGAGATGATGGTTGGCCAGCCGGCAATCAGCGTCGTCAACTTTGCCCCAGCGATCCCGAATAGAATCCCCACTGAACCGCCGAACACGCTTATCATCATCGCTTCGACCAGAAACTCTATGAGAATGTGTCCCCGCTTGGCTCCCACTGCTCGACACACACCGATCTCCCTGGTCCGACTTACCACCGAACCCATCAAGAGATTCATGATTCCCACCCCACCAACAAACAAAGAGATCATCGCGACAACCGCCAACAACATCGTCAGAGTGTCGTTGGCGCCTTGATACATTTTCTCCACCTCGAGCTGAGTTCGAATCGTGAAGTCATCTACCGCCTCCCGGCTGAGACGGTGGCGGACCCTGAGCAGGTCTCCTATCAAATGGGCCGCCTGAGGCAATTCCTCTCGATCATAGGTCGCAGCAGCAATGATTTCGACAGAAGATTTCGTCGCTCCAAGCATCTTCATTCTCGCGGTTTCATAGGGAACTAAGACGATATCATCTTGATCGTACCCTCCAGGGGCATAGCCCTTTTCCTCCAAGACGCCGATGACCTTGAACGGGAGATTCCGGATACGGATCGTGGAGCCGATCGGTTCCTCTCCGTGAAAAATATTCCGCACTGCAGTTTGTCCAAGCAAGGCCACGTTCTCCGCCCGGTCAAAATTCTCTTGCGTGATAGCTCGTCCTGTTTCAGGCATCCAGCCTTTGACAGATTGGCACCCAGGGGAAATGGACAGGACTCGTGAAAACCAGTTGTCGCGTTCATGAATAACGCGCGAAGGATCCTGTCTCATCCAACAGATTTCCCGGAGCAGATGAACTTCCGACTTCAGATCCTTCGCATCCTGGACCGTGAGAGTCGTGGAGCTGTCTTGCACAGTCCGGACCCCGCCAACGGATCTTTGACCCGACAGAACATAGATGATATTGACGCCCTCGGCAGCGACACGTTCTCGGACCTGTTCTCGCACGCCTTCACCGATACCGACCATTACGATGAAACTCGATACGGCGACAGCCATACCGAGGGAGGAAGTCCCTGTTCGCAATTTGTTTGAATAGAGCCGGCGACACAGCTTGGAAGTGAGACTCATAAGGAAATGTCCCATCTTTGTTGCGGCCATTCCTGTCATGCCGGCTTCCAATATCGTAGGCTCGAACGCAGACGACTACTCGTATCGAAGCGCCTCAATGGGATTCAATCGAGACGCTTTGTTTGCAGGGTAGAGACCGAAGAAGAGTCCAACAGCCAGAGAGAAGAAAAAGGCAGTGACAATGACATTGCCGGAGATGATGGTTGGCCAGCCGGCAACCAACGTGGTCAACTTTG
>JAKDNQ010000527.1 GCA_030456405.1 Nitrospira sp. | reverse complement strand
TTCAAGTTATCGAAATAGTATTCATGCAACACCATCCCGTTGTATTCGAACCCGAGCCGGCGCGTGAGTTCCGAATAGGCCAGCATTTCCTCTTGATCCACCGTGCCATCCATCAGAATCTGCGCGATGTGCTCGGTGAGTCTGTTCGTTTCGCGCACGTAGCCTTCATAGAGTTTGACATGCATCTCCAGCGTCCGATCTGAGATGCCGATGAGTCCGCTCAAATTGTAGTGCTTCGCTTGATAGGCAAGATTCGAAAGCATACTCATAACCTCCTTCTTCAACAGTCCACTGCCATCACGATGACGTTTCACTGCGCTCGACTTGGTGTAGTCAGGCTGACTCCGTTCTGTGCCACCACCTTGAAGGGGGCGATGTATCGAAACCGTGGCCTCAATAGCCTGCGAACTCTTCCGTCCGAATATCGTCATCATCGACTCCCATGCTGTTAAGCAACGTCCGCATGGCTCTCACCATCCCTGGCGGCCCGGCCACATAGTAGATCGGCGATGCCGCACTTTTGAGATGCTTGGCAAGCATGGTTTGATCGATGCGCCCCGTTTCTCCCTGCCAAGAACGATCCGATCGACTCATATCCGTCATGGTAGGGACAAATGTGCAGCGCAGGTTTTGTCGGCCCAATGCCTCCAAATCTTGTAGAAACGGAGCATCTTCCGGCCGGCGGTTCGCATAGAAGCAGAACAGGCGGTGCGGCAAACGTTCTCTTGCAGCTCGCAGCAGGATGCTGCGGAACGGGGTGATGCCGATCCCTCCAGTCAAAAACACCGCGGCCCTGGCCTGGTTGTTATGAAGAACCAGGTTGCCGAATGGGCCTTCGATCTTGACTTGCGAACCGATCGGCATAGCTCCTAGCACCCGCTTGAAAGCCGTATCGCGCATCCGGGTCGCGACCAGGAGCAGATCTTCATCCGGGGCACTCGCGATGGAAAACGCGCGTCCATTCCCTTCCCCGTCCGTTTCCGATGGATTGATGAGTGTCATGTCGACGGACTGGCCGGCCTTAAACGCAAAGCCTTCCGGCTTCTCAAACTGAAAGGCCATGGTGCGCTCCGCCACCTGACGGCGGTCTTGCAGTTTCATCACATACGTGGTCTGGCTTGCGGAAGGGCTCATGGTTGACCTCCTTCTGGTGCGCTCGACAAACGGTCAGGTTAGCTCGTCGATGAGTTCCTTCAAGACCACCGCCTGGTTGTGCTCCTCATCGGCTGCGCCATACACAAGTGTCATCGTCCTGTTGGATGAGAGGCGCGCCAGTTTTCTCAGCTCCTCCATCATTCCTGACCGAGTCAACTCCGCTCGGTATCGCCTGCGAAACTCGGTCCATCTAGCTGGTTCATGTCCGAACCATTTGCGGAGCGACGTGGTCGGGGCCAAATCCTTTCGCCATTCGACGACGCGAGCCCGTTCCTTGCTGATTCCCCTTGGCCACACCCGGTCCACGAGGATTCTCACCCCATCGCGGGAACTGGGTTCACGGTACACACGTTTAATCCGTATCATGGCCGACTCCTTGTCCGGTCATCCCACCGATCCGGACCCATTCCTTCCAGACCCGCCGCGCGCCGACGAGGTCGCCATCGTGTGCGGAAATCGCCCAACCGAGAGGGGCACGGTCAACCGATCACCCCACTCGATACCCCAGGAAACCTGTCCAGGGCCCTCGAAGACTTCTTGCGCTGTGGTCGAACGACGAGCACAGCACAGGTCGCGTGTTGCACCACCCTGGTCGACACGCTCCCGAGGACAAACCGGGCCATGGCGCCCAGCCCTTGGGCCCCCATCACAATCAGATCGGCCTGCTGCTTGGCAGCCACCTTCATGATTTCCTCAGCAGGGTTCCCAAGCCGATACACAGGCTCGGCCGTAAATCCCGCCTCGATCAGCTTCCGCACACTCTGGTCGATGAATGGGAGATTGGCCTCCTTCGGCTTCGGGGACTTGATCCACGGGATCGTCGATGCGATCGTCATCGGGGCCAAAGAGAGCGACGTCATCACATGGATCACGCTCACATGAATCGGCGCGCGCCCACCCTTACCGGTTGCACGATTCGGCTGAAACCTGGTCAGCACAAACTCCAGGGCTGTGGCCGATGCGTCCGATCCATCCATCGCGATGATTATTCGCCGCACCGGCGCCGCC
>JAKDNQ010000526.1 GCA_030456405.1 Nitrospira sp. | reverse complement strand
CCCCGGGAGAATTGACGTAGAGATTGATGTCCTTTTCAGGGTCCTCCGCTTCGAGGAACAAGAGCTGAGCAATAATCAGGTTGGCAAAGATGTCGTCGATCGGTGCGCCAAGAAAGATAATCCTGTCTTTCAGGAGTCGGGAATAAATGTCGTATGCGCGTTCGCCTCGGTTCGTCGTTTCGATCACAATGGGAACTAGCATGCACGTCGTTCCTTTCAGTTAGCAGAGTGCTGAAAAAATCGCTCTTCTCACCCGCCCAACCCCGGTGCGCCAAGACGCACCTTTTCCCAAACTTCGTTCTCGCGTCGTTCAGATCCTCAACGTACCCTACCCGGGAAAAGAGCTGTTCCGACAGCTCGGGGTCGGGTGGGTGAGAATGTTACGCCTCCGGTCTTCACTCGCTGCGGCCTTGCTGGGCAGCCTTTTTGAGCACCCCGTGTGGTGCGTTCCTCTATTCTAACTCGTTGACCAATGAAATTCAGGCCAGCCCGCACCGCTTGGCATTATCCCTGAATGACCGCATTGCGGTAGACAAAATCCAAGGCTTTATCGACCAAAATCCTGGTCCGTAAATCATCGATGGAATCTTGCCCTCCGGCTTTGATCATCTTGACGAGATCGGCAGCCGGCATTTTGAGTTCCGACGCCAGCCGCATAATTTCGGAATTGAAATCGTCCTGCGTGACCGTCAGTCCTTCTTTCTGGGCGATCTCCTCTAATACGAGACTGACTTTCACGCGGCGCGCCGCTTCGTCCCGATGCTCTTGGCGAAGCTTTGTGAGTTCCTCCGTGCCAGGTTGCTCCTGGGCGCCGCCCTTCCGCTGTTGTTGCTGCTGCACGTGTTGGCGGATGATGGCCTCCAGCTCGCGCTCCAGCAGGGTTTCCGGGAGATCGAAATGATGGGTGTCCATGAGCCGCTTGACGATCGTATCTTTATAGTTGTCTTCGATCTCCCGCTTCAGCGCCTGCTCCATCCCTTCTCGCAGTTTGTCTTTGATTTCCTGGAGCGAGGTGTAAGGACCACAATCTTTGGCAAATTCATCGTCCAAGGCCGGAAGTTTTTTTTCCTTGACGGATTTGATCGTCAGCGTAAACAGGACAGTCTTGCCGGCCACACGAGGGTCGGGATGGCTAGTTGGATATGGCTGGGAAATCTCGAGCACATCGCCATCTTTCTTGCCTCCGACATGTGAATCGATTTCCAAGCCTAAGACCGCTGCGTGTGAGCCAACCTTGTGGAGTTGACCTTCTTTCTTCGTCCCTTCCAGCGGAGATCCGTCGAGTGTGCCTTGTAGATCCAGCACGATGTAGTCCCCGTCCACGATGGTGTGGCCTGGAGGAGTTGCTTCAAGGCGGGACTGTTGTTCGCGCAAGACTTCCAGGCCCCGGTCAAGCTGTTCGTCGGTGACGGTGCGTTTGTCGGGTTTGAGCGAGATCGGACTGGGCGCTTTATAATCCCGTAGCTCGATGTTCGGCTTGATCTCGACGGTTGCGGTAAACGTGAAGGGTTCGTTCTTCTTAATCTTGACTCGGTCCAGCGGGGGAATTTCAACGTGGACCGGCACAATCCCCGCTTGGCGGACGGCCTTCTCGTAGAAGTCCGGCACCAGGCCTCGGATCACATCTTCTTCCACGGTTTTGGCATAGCGTTTTTCCAGCAGGGCCAAAGGCACCTTGCCGGGGCGAAATCCTGGGATATTGGCCTGGCGGTTCAGCTCACTATAGGCTCGGGTAAACCGTTGCGTGACTTCCTCTGCCGGCACTTCGATTTTGAGGGCTCGCTTCATCGGCCCTAGTTCAGTCACTTCCATTTTCATAGCTGTGCACACCCTCGTTCTTGGTAAGAAGCCTTGCGCGGACTGCCGAGCCGTTGCCGGATCACCGGCTGTGCCTGGTGCGAGAGGGGGGACTTGAACCCCCACGGTTACCCACGGGCTCCTAAGACCCGCGCGTCTGCCAGTTCCGCCACTCTCGCAGGGTGGGGTATGCAGGAGCTGACTCAGGCACGATCAGCAAACAATCGAAAAGATAGGTTCCTGTCAGTATTTTGTACCGTTGGATGCATATCACTGTCAACCCATACTCCGGCAGGGTGGAGGTGTGTTCACGTGGTGTCAGGAAGAAGAGCCCTGTCCCTCCAACAGTATGGCAGTATGGAGTCCGACGA
>JAKDNQ010000031.1 GCA_030456405.1 Nitrospira sp. | reverse complement strand
ACCTTTAATCCCGCTTCGTCGTCGCCGCTCACCAATACCCATTCTGCGTAGACTGATTGACTGCTCAGTATCAGAAACATAAGTAGTAGCCAGAAGCTCAGGAGGTAGGTCTGCGGGACTGTGAAGAAAAGACCTACGTGTCGAGATAGACGGTACAGCGCAGGGAAGCGACCATTGGAGCGAATCGTGAAAGGCATAGAGCGCCCTCGTAGGGTAGCGTATTTTAAAAGGGCTAAGATCGAGGAAGCAAGATCAATGAATCGCTCTGCGCAATGTAAGGGCGAGCTGGTATAGTTGATGGAGGAAACCCGTCGTCGAAGGAGGGAAGCCCGTGACACCCCAACATCCTTACGCGCCTCATGTCGGAGAAGGGAATCTGTCCCCTGAGCCTGAGTCGATGCAGAAATATTCAAATGAGGTGAGGGAGCGGATTGCGAAGAAAGCCTACGAACTTTATGAGCAGCGAGGTCGGCAGGCGGAGCGCGACGTGGAAGATTGGTTGAAAGCCGAGGAACTGGTTCGAAAAGAGATGAATGACTTCCGTGCGGATCTCTCACTCCCGAAATAGAGAGTGGGGTGGGCGAGAAAGTTACTTGCAGTGGGAAATCCACCATGCCCTCCCCGTTTGGCCCGTCTCCTTCGTCCCGCCTGTCTCGCAGATCTCGCGTCAAAGAAACTATACGTGCAGTGAAGGCAGAAGGACGTTGTTCGAGAGCCGCAGTGGAACAATATGGGTGCCACTCCAAAAGAAAGAGGTACCAAGCGTGCTTGAATGGATCATGTCATCCTGTAGAAAAGACTCCCGATACCTTTGCTGTGTTTGCGGATGGAAGAGCTTTTGCAGCGTTAATCCAGGGGGGTGGTTTGCTGCAAACGGTTATGAAGATTCTGATTTCCTATTTCGTCGGACCACGTTATCTACGGTTTAGTCTAGTAACGCCTTGATAAGCGCATCCTTTGCGTCGGTGAAGTACTGAATGTTGATCTTGGTGACCATGTCATCGGAGAGGTCGTTCATCTGCTTTCTCGCAGAGACAGGAATTAACAGCGTTGTGCCACCCTTCTCTACAGCTAGCTCAGCGACGTTCACTGCATTGTAAATTGGGTCGATAGAACCGCCGAGATTTAGCCCCCCCGCGACAACAAGTCCACCCTTTAGGCTTTTCTGCAAGAGGGCCGAACACAGGGCCAGCAGCACTCCGACCCCAACCGCCGCACCACTTTTCGAGGTATCAAAAGCCCGGAGCTGCACCGAGAACTCATGTTCACGTGGATCCCGATCACCCACCAACTCTTTGGCTCTCGTATAGAGATTTTGTTCTGCACATCGAACGCTTTCCCTGAACGGAGCAGGAGCCGGCTGATTCAATATCTTCACCCCGCTGCCCGGCCCTTCAGTGACATCAATGCGATAGAGACCTGAATTTTCCTCTTGTGCACCTGGCGAAATCACCCACACTTGACCGGGAGGTAACGGATCAGTCCCAATACTGTCTTCACTGTACAGCTCTGGCGTGGCCACGAACCTCTCCACGCCTTCTTCGCCTAACGAGTAACTGAATTGTGTGTTGCGGAATTCAGCCGAGCCGATGCGCTTCTGCTGTTCTTTCACTCGACGCCGGCATTCGAGCGCGAGTCGCAAGCCCCATTCAAGCAGCTCCTCCGACACCGGAGTGTCCGGGTTCGGCGACATGAGCTTGACCAGTCCGCTCACTGTTTTCTGGACTGCCGTCGTATCTCGTCCACTTAAAGCGCCGCCAAGTTGCACCCGCCCTTGAAAGACAGATTGCCGGCTCTGCCGCCGCAACTGGTTCCAGCACTCGGACAAGAAATCGCTGACTAACCCAAAATGGTCTGTCAAAACATCTCGGCTAATCTTTGGCAGATCCCAACCAGGCAGATAAGAATGGATGCGATCCATAAAGGCAGTGTCGTCGCGCATCTCTTGAGGGAGTGGACCGAACAAATGGCCAACGCGCTGTTGGTGTTGCACGTCCACATCGAAGTTACCAACCATCACAACTCCACCGTCGGCCCTGATACTTTCCTTTCCTCGGCTGAACTCGCCCGACTCCATATACCCCTTCATGATGTTCACGCCGTCTTTCTGATCGAAGGAGACTCCAGATATTTCGTCGAAACACACCACATCATACTGGCAGACCAGCCCGCGTTGGCCGCTGGCGTTATTCACGAACATCCGCGCCACGGTCGCTTTTCCACCTGAAATAAGATGCGCATAGGGAGAGATCTGTTGGAACAAGTGGCTCTTGCCGGTTCCTCGAGGACCAAGTTCCACCATGTTGTAATTCCGCTCTACGAATGGGACCATGCGCACAATACACAGGTCTTGCGCTCGAGCGGTGAGTTTCTGCGGTTCTAGGCCAACGCTTCGAATAAGAAAGTGTTTCCATTCATCGAGAGAACATAGCTCTCGACCGCGATGCAATGTTGGGAGCACCTCCCGGTTTGAGATTTGGATCTCGCGCAAAGACTCCACTCCAAAGGGCCTGCCGTTTCGCTCTTGTGCAATAGTAGGGTCATAGGTCAGCTCGACTTCCGCATAAAAGCCGCCGGTGAGCATGCGTTCGTTTGCATGGACTAAATCGGGGCTAATCCGAACATCCTTGAGCTGCAGACTCGGCAGCGTGGCTAAAAAAGAATCCGTCGCGGCATCAAGCCGGGCAGTGATCAGATCGATGAGCTTCACGTGCCCTTTGTCTTTGGCGCGCGCCTTAAACAGTTCATGCTCGCCGGCTCGCACGGTCTTTTCACCGAGCTGCCGTTCCACAATCTGCAACCCCTCGCGGATTTCTTCCTCATCAACCGACGCGCAGTAGCGACCGAGCAAGAACTCCGCAACATAGGTCGGCACGGGGTACTGGCCCTTGAACTTCCGGACCAGATCCTTACGGACCACGTAGCCTTCAAAGGCCTTGGCCGAGATTTTGTCGAGCGAGTCGAGTTCCAGTGTCATAGATTCACTCCTAAAATCGTTGGCAACGAATGGATTACCTGGTTGGCCGCATTCAGAAGGACGATGGTGGCGTGTTTGCCCATATCCGAATCGTCCGCCAAAAAGACCACCACGGAACCATCTTCTCCGATTGCTCTAACTTGCTGACCTTCCAAGAACGACGTGCTGGCATCACCCTGACGCACACGGACGTCAACACGGTGATCAGCCGAAGATCCCTCGATCACCATGCGGCATCGCGCTCCCGTCCAACGTGCCTCCGCTATGCGCGCTTCCCTCCTCAGACCGAGTCCAGCGCGTACTGTGAGATGCGGCACGACCATCTCCTGCAATGAGACTCCGCCGTGAGAATATTCCATCCCAGCTTTGAAGCATCCGGCACCAGGCGGCACCACGACCCGCACGGTTTCATTCCAATGCCACGTGAATTCAGGCAAATTGGTGGCCACTCCTGGTTTGATGGCAGCACAGCGCCCCCATCGCTGTTCTGCAAGGAAGGCTTTCAGCTCCACCTTTGGCAATCCACCTGGAACGAGTAACCACCCGTGATCCGTCACCACGTGAATCTCTGACCAACCAGCGTCGATCAACTGACGAATACGAATCCCCAGATCACTGACTTCGCCTGATACGGCCCGAGCCAGTTTCCAACCTTCATTATGTCCCCGTTTGTCCAGTGTCCCAGCCTCGGTCCAGGCTGATCCGGTCGAATCGCCAGTGTCTATACCTTCTAGGATCTGCCATCCGCTAGCCTTTAGCGCCTGGACAAACCGATCCTGAGTAATCCGCTGGCCATTCTCCAAGGTAGGCGAAAACTCGTCGCTGATCTCTCCATTTCGCAGCGAATTTGCCAAGGGAGAGCACATTGGCTTTGAGGTCGCCGTCACACTAGGCAGTGGCGTCCAGTCCCAATCAAGCGTAACTTCACGTCCGTCCTCAGCCAGCCGCTCCGTAAGCAGAGAGGCTACGTCGAACCGTAGCCCATCGGCAAACAACACAACATGGCCGGAAAGAGGTTTGGGAGGAGGATGTCGCCTGACCGGAGGCTTTCTGGTCCCGGCGAGCAACTGTTGCAGATGCCGCGCCGTTGCCTCCAACCAGGGCAGATAGATAATGCGCAAGGCTCTCAGCACTGGCCCTTGCTGATTGACGTCTTCACAGGCAGCCATGACAGCAAGTGCTGCGGCATCAACCTCCCACGCTTGCTTCACATAGACCTCAGCAAAAGCTTCTGCCGTTGGCCCACCTGGGGTCTTACGGCACAGTGCGGCTACCTTAGCCAGCGGTTCAAGCGTGACTGCAAATGGACTCAATCCCAGCAGCCGCCAAGGATATTGCCGACGAATACAGTGACGGCTCTCTAACTCCAAAATCTCAGTAGCAGCCTTATCTTGTGGCTGATCTTTTAACGCATTGAGAGCTGCTCCCAGTTCACGTTCAAGTTCTTCGTTGATGGAAGGCCATACCTCACCGGTGTCATACATCGAGCGAGTCTTAGGTTCGGCACGTCGCAGCCATTCGACCACGCCTCGATAGTTGGTAGGCGCTTCGACAAACCGTTTCCACACCGTTGCCCAGTGGTTGCTACGGTTGGCGAGGAGCTCAGTCGCTCGCATTGGTCCATCCTTGTCAGGATCGAGACGATAGTCAACGGTGCATTGCTGGCAAAACGCCTTCCACTCAGGACTGCTCGTCCGCTTCCTAAATCCATCTGGATCGTTCAGCCAACGCAAGATCAATCCCGTTGCGTCTGGCGCCATGAGGTCGTTGAAGAAGTCGGCATCGAGAACTTTGTCGCGCAAATCGTCCACCCGCTCCTGCATCAACTTGGGCATTGCTCGCAACAGAGCATCTTGAGTTGCCTGATCACGGGAGACATTTAAGCCGAGGCCTCCATGAACAGAAACCAGGAAAGCCAACGGGGTCCACTCCTTGCCGTTGGGATGCAACCAGAGGGCCCCACGGAATTGCATCTCAGCAAAGGGGGCGAGGTCTGAAGTAATTGATTCAAGATCTTTCAACTGATCCAACTTTACGTTCGGGAGGTAAAAGATCGGCGTGGTATCCACACTCGGAGCCTCCGGGACAGTCCGCGCCTCAATGCATCGAAGCCACAATGCAGGTCCCTTGCGTTCTGCCGGCGCATAGGGTCCAAGAACGAACAACTCTTGCATCGTCTTGGCAAGGAGGTCAGGAACTATCTGCGCCCACAACTGATCAGGATCCAGCCACAACACAGCACATGAGGCAACTTGATCCCCTGGCGCGTAGGCCTTTGCAGAGCCGCGCAGAGCCTCCGTAATTGCACCTCCGATAGTCTTGCTCATGCCGTCCGCTCGGCTCCTGCCTGACGCTGGTTATTGATCTGTTGCTCAAGCAAGCGCAAGCCTCCGAGGACCTCTTCCCATGAAGGATACTCTCCAAAGATCATTGCCCGCATCTCTGCGTAGTCCCGCCTAAGAGCGGGCAAGCGGTCCTCTCGGGGAACAAGGTGAAAGGTCCCCGGCCTGGCGGTTTCGTAGCTTGCCCAAGCAGCGGCAAAGAACAATCGCTTGTGTGTGACGACACGGTCCAGCAGTTCCAGTCGGGTCAACGCCTGCCGGCCGATCTCATGCTGTGACAACCGGTAGAGGTCGTAAAAATGTCTCGACACACGTTCTATCGATACCTTTTCTGCCGGGCGATGATATTCAGCATGAAGGAGTGTCGCCTTTTCCCAAAAAGTCCTCACGGCCTCCATGGTGTTAACCGAACAGGAGACAGCTACGCCAAAAACTTCTGGAAGGGCCTCAGCAGCATAGGGACGAACAACACGTTGCTCGGCCGGCCAATCGTCAGAACGTGCGCCCATTTCCAGCCGGATTGCAGGGCGAATGTATGACGCACTCCCTCCAGACAAGCCGCTCGAAGGATACGTAAAGATCACCGTTTGTGGATCGGCAGGATCGAGTGCTAGGTTCCATCCGGACGTACCAATCACGCGATCAAAATCCTTGCGGAGTTCCGGGAGCAATTTATCTCGGATGGCGTCCTGACAAGCGGCCACGAGCGCATCAAGGCGACGAATCGATTCCTTCTTACTGATTCCAGCTTTTTCCGGATCGCGGTCGTCGGCAAACCCAAGATCTCGTCGGCTCAACGAGAGGTCCACATCCTCTGAAAACCGTTCGATGAGTTGATACGCCTTAGACAGCGAGGTGCCGCCCTTGAAAATTAACTGCGGTTGAAACCGCATAATGTCGAAAATGCGGCGCAACGTCCAGCAGACCCAGAAGTCCTTTTCTATGATGACGGGAGACCGTGCCGGACGCAGCTGAGCCGCCGCCTGTTGAAACAAATCAGCGCGATCCCTTGGCAAGGCCTTAGCCACTCCGTCCATTATCTGGACCTCTTATCAATAATCTGCTGGACAACCGGCATCATCCAGGCTGGAGCATGAGAGAGTGCCAGCGCGAGCTCAGCCCTGTCCCGTTTGTGGAGCACCGTCCTTAGGCGGGCGATTTTCTCAGGAGTCACGCCATCCTTCCCGAGATAACGTAGCGCCTGAAGAACCAATGCGCTGACCCGACCAGACACATCCATCGTCTTGGGTCCACGGTTCAGGAGCCGGATCGAGTATGGTCCCAGTGTCAGGGTGTTGGTCCGTCCGTTCGTGTAGTAAGTAATTTTTGCAGGAACCTGGGTCGTGAGGCCGAGCAGATTGGCGGCATAGGCGCCGGACGGAACCAGCCGCAACCCGTTCTTCTTGGCCCAAGCTTGGGCCAGCTCGTCTGGCGCTGGTATCGCCGGTCGTTTGAGCAACGCGCTTGTGCGAGGCCAGGCGTACAGGCCTCGTCGTACTCGCTGAATCCGACCCTCTCGAACCAAGCGCGAGAGAGCTTGGTCTACGGCAGTCCGAGGCCCTAAGTCCAAGAGATCCTTCGCGGAGACGACCGCCCCGGCCGAAGATTCAAGCCTGGCCAATAGCTTACGGGCAATGGGGTGAGAGACTTTCATGGCTATTTAATGTCAGAAAAAGAGATCGTTTTTTCTGACAATAGTCTATTCCTCTTCCCCTTGCAATGGGATGCACGATGGCCACCAGTCAGGGTATACGCGCGGAGCCGGGCTCGTCCGAAGAGTGTCGCGCCTTGCGCTTTTCGTCCAGCGTGAGATGGTGGTCGTTGATGCGCTCGCCTTTGAAGACCTTGAACCAGGGGGCGCTAGCGACATCCGTTCCGCGATCTTTCTTCCAGTGAATGTTCGGCTTGGCGCGGAGAATGCCTGCGCTTTTCTTGCCGACATCCTTCGCACTCATGAAGGGACGGATGTTCAGCCGCACCCCATCATTCAGGTCGGGATCCCAGCCGATCGGTTGTTTCTCAATTGGTTTCCATCGAACGAAGATGTCATAGGGTGGTTCGCCTTCCAGGATTTTTTGGAGTTCCCCTTGCAATCCATTCGCAGCCTGGAGACGAGCATCACTGCCACTTTCTCCCGCTGAGACCGCTGCTTTCTGACGGCCGATCCAATCGCCGAGATACGAGTACGTGAGCTTTTCCAGATTAGCCTTGGTAAGTAGATGATAGTTCACCAGTGCGCTGAAGCCGTCCTTGCGGCCGTCCCAGATGTGCCAGATGAAAGGCCGATGGTGGAAGACCGCACAATGCTGTTCGAAGAAGCCATTGCGTAGCCAATCTTCAAGAGACTTGCCGGCGCAGTCGACTTGCGCAAGCAGTTCGGCCTGCCGCATCGCGGTCCACTCTGAACCGTAGACAGCAGCGAGGAGAGCGCGCAATCGTTCCGCGGCCGGATCTTCCCCTTTGATGGGCGAGATGCACACAATCCCATCTGCATCGGCGAACTTCTCCAGACCATCTGGGGCAAGTGCCGGACAATCTGGGAAGCTAGAGCCGGTTTGCCGTGGCCAGCGGTAACCCAGCAGACGGGCGACAGCCACCTGTAGCGGCTGGGTCGAATCCTTCGGATGACCGTTGAAGAGCCACTGCGTCGGCTCGTTGCTGTATGGCTTGGGCAGGCCATCTGGATATTTCTCAGCGGCGACTTTTTGCCAGTGGGCCAGATCGAAGGGGACTTGGGTAAAAGTAGAGGTGGTAATCGACACTCTCTTATCGAGTTTCCGCAGTGCGTCTGCGAATGAAGATGAGCGTGTGAACGCCAGGATTGGTGTGAGGTGATCACACTGTGCTGTCATAACAACGACTTCGCTCGCAAATGATTCTCCAAAGAAAACTCCACTGATGGTTCGACCAGCGGTGTTGACTGCGATTCCCGTTTTCCCCCACGCTGACGATCCTTGCTGATCTCGTCTCCTATCACGTGATTGAGACGCATTGAGCTGACGAAGCTGACCGACTCCATCTTCCCACAGAAGAACGTGCTCTCGACCACTGAATTCACCATTACTTAGTGCACGTATATAAAATCGCCAGCCTGACGCTAATTGCGGTGTTTCCCAAAAGCAGCAAACAAATCGGTCATCGTCACTGGTCTTTAGACCTTGCCAGGGCCGTGCGTGCGCGCTGAGATAAGAGGAAGAGCTGACGGCTTCAACAGTGATTCGTTTGTTTGGATTTAAAAACCATTCCGATTGCTTTCGCCCAATGGCGGACGACCCAACTATGAATCTAGCCTTTTCGATTGGCATTGTTAAAACCTGTGCGCTGAGGGCGAGGACGCCAAAACCATCGCCGATATGAAACGGATTGTTATCCCAGATGGAAAGCCCTGCAGTAACCACTTCACCTTGTATTGTTTCAAAGGCGTGGGCGCCTAGAAATGCGAGCGCGCGGGCCGTTATACGGGGAAGTAAGAATTCACGGAGTTTTGTATATCGTCCAAGGAGCATCCAGTCCTGAGGCGTCACCAACGCCAAGGTATGGCCGCGAGCTAGAAACTCGGTGATCCTCATCAGAAACGCATTCGCCAAGTTGCCTCCTGCATTCTCATAAGCCGTGGCGAGGTGTTCGGCCAATGTTATGCACTGCTTGTATCCACCAAGAAACGGAACATTGGTGGCCACGAGTGTGAACTGGGTAGCCAGGATTTCGGCAGCATGCGCAATTCCCTGTGCCGTCACCGTGAGTTCGTGCCCTGTTTCATCTCCTCGTTCGTCCTCGCGTTCCAAGGCTTTCTGAAGCAGTGGTTGCAGCTCATGGAATTCTGCGGTCAACAGATCCCCGCCAAATTTTCTTGGATTGATGAGGCTGCCTACTGTTGGGCCATCTTCGAATAAGTGATACAGCCGTTCCATGCCTTCTCGAAGCCGTTGATTGCCATTGGCGAGCTTGGTCCACAACTCCAACTTTGTTCGAGGCGCGAGGCCGGAACAGGCAAGGTTCAAAGGCGACAGTTTTTGATAGCCGGCGAGCTTCCAGGCGGCCATCGCGAGATTGAACGCAGCAATCTGCGTACAGCGCAGATCCAATTCAAGGCCATAGAGGTTGTCTCGGAGCACAGCGAGAACAGCTTCTTCAATGGCCAATTTTTCCTCTGCCATGCGCATGGCAACGAGGATCGGCAACTCGGCCACGAGGAAATGCCCGCTACCCATGCACGGATCGAGAACACGGATCTCCTTCGCAGTTTTTGGCCAACCATCGAACGAGCCGGCTGCTGGAGCCCAAAATTCCCCCTCACCCTTGCCCTCTCCCTCAGGGGGAGAGGGACCACCATGTCGGATGAAGCGCAGATAAGTCCATTCGACGCCTGGGAGCTCAGCCGCTTTTCTTGCGTCCTCTTCGGTCTCGACTTTGAACTTTCTTGGATCTGCCTGGGCCACCTTTCCGGCCCACCACGCCCCGATGGTGTTATGCAGGAGAAAGAGGACCATATAGTCCTCGGTAAAGAGCTGGGTAACTGGCGCGAGTTCGTCTGCACCGATTTTCGTGCCGGACTCGTTCACTTCCTCTTTCCGTTTGGCCTGCCAGAATTGATAGACCCAGCCAAGGGAGTCGTCTGCAAGAAAGACGTCTGTCGGCAGATTTGTGACGAGTTGGACGAGTTGCTTGCGGTCTTCAACGGGCAAGTCGATGCTGCCGGTTGGATCATCCATTCGGAAGATTTCTGGCAATTCCGTTGCAGCAAATCGAGCCGCGATCGCCCAGCCATCTGGTAAGCCAATCATCGAAGCCAATTCCTCACAGTCGTGAAATGTGACTGCGATGCCGTGTTCTGGGGAGAGGAGTAGATTATTCTCGATCAGGAATCTGGCGAAGAGGAGCCGATGCCACTGATCGTAGGCGACCTTTTCCTTGAGATGGGCAATCTCGTAGGAGCCCTTCTTCGTGCGGCTCTCCTCATCGCCGAGTTGCCTGGCCTGTGCACGAAGGGCTCGTCGGAGCAGGCGTTGTTCTTCATTGAAATGTTTGTAGGGTTCCGGTTCATGAACCCCGAGGGCTTCGAGAGCCTTTCGCGCCCCGATTTCGGCAGCCTCTCGTGCCTGGAGGACAGTCTTACCGAGTTGTTTGCGTCGTTCCGAAGCGAGGGCCTTCATAGAATCACAGGACCGTCCTTCAGTTTCTCGGACACCTGTTCCCTCACGTCATCCAACCAGGTATCAAGCTCGGCTTCATTCTTAATGGTGCCGGATGGCAGGGTGACCCGCACGGCTTTTGGCTCCAATAGCCGAGCCGCTTCTTCTAGCGCACGGGTGAAACGTTGAGGAATTGCGTCCAGTAGATTGCGCCGCTCCGATAATGAGCAGCTCCGGAGCGCGATGAGAACTTCCTGCTCAGTTCCTATCGGCATTGTCGCTGGTGGAGTGGGTTGGAATCGGGCTGTCAGGTCATTTCGCTGCTCGGCATTCAATCGCTTCCACACATCTGACTGTGTCAGGCGTCCCTCCCCTAATTCAAAGGCAGCCGTCACGTCGCTCTGGAGCTTCGTTACTGCCTCGCGGAGTACCTGCGTGACTTTGTGAATGAGCTGAGGGACAGGATCTGGCTCACTTAACAGTGAGCGGTTTTTGGTGATGGCCTCGATGGACTCTGCCCAACTCTTCGAGTCTGGAATCCCAGCAGCGAAAGTATTGAACTCCAGTAAGTGCTCCCAGACCGGGAGGCGCTTGGCAATCCCATCTCCCGCTTTCTTCCATGCAGCGATATAGCCTTCCAACTCTGCTTTCTTTCCATGAATCTCTAGCAGTTGGGCATTACCACTCAGCATTCGAATCTCTTGCACGACTTGCGTATCTGGTTTTATGGGACGTGGAGTATCCCCGCCGGCGCTCTCCGCAAGTGTGATTAGCTTCGACAAGAACTCGACGGCGGCTAATGACTCTTCACCGTTCTTCGTGGCCACGCCGGCTCTCTGGAACAGCGCTTTGAGATCGAGCCGTTGCGTCACGTTGAGCGGTGGGACATCGACATAGAAGTGGGCTGCTCCGACCTGATTCTGCGGGAGGTCTTTGGTCTGAACCGGCTGACCGTTCAAGGTAGAGCGGACATTGCCCGCTACTATCAACGTATAGAGTGCGCCGTCTACCGCATCCTGCGGCCAGCCGAAGGGAGCTGACTTGAAGTAATCTCGGATGTCCTTCCCTTTCTTCCCAGCCCCGACCAGATCGAGCACCTGCCGGCACACGGGATGCTGACTACTCTCCCCCCGGTAGCCGATTTGCGCCAGCGCGCCCACATCGCCAGCTCTGGCACGATTCACCACCTGCCCCCAATTGGCATGGTCGGCATCGCCAAATTTTGGAAACAGTCGAACCAGTGATCCGGTGCCTGCTTGTTCGACCTTGTCGGCCAGCTCAATGCCAGACGCTTCCTCACCTCCCCCGAGAAACACTTTGGCACCGCCGACGACTTGACCCAGCAGTTCTTGAATCCTATGGCTCGCCACCGTCAACTGCGTTTCTACTGCTTTTCGGGCTTCAATGGCTTCTGGGGTTGACACCGCACCATGCGCATTCAACGTCTCGTTTGCTGCCACCTCGGAAGCAATGGACTGACGTAACTCCTCATGCGACAGTCTTGGCAGATAGCCAAAAAGCATAGGGCTGTTCGTGCTGGCCGCTCGCGCGTCATTCAAGACTGCCTTCTCTTCATCATTCCACCCGTCGCGCATCCACAACGAGATACCGTCTTTACTTTCGGCGGGCTTCACCGTCCCGAGTTCGTGAACGAGTTTGCGTGATTGGTGTGACACGCCATGGTCAAGAGATACTGGTCGGAGTGCCTGTGTCACAGCCTCACGGAGCAGCTCATCGCGTCTGGAATTGATACGCGCCTCATCGTTCAGGACGCCGGTGCGGCGACGGTTGAAATCGTGTGTCCACTTGGCTCCCTCACGCGTCTGAAGCCGGTATTCGCTTTCGACCATCATCAGATGGCCAGCGTCCACAAGCTGCTTGAGCAATTTCGGGATGTCTTGTCGCAAGATCGCGCCATCTTTCGCCAGATCGGCCACGAGCATGTCCGCCAAGGTCTCCACGTTGGCCCGCACGCCGTCATCAGTGCCTGGCGTCCGGGGCAGTTTATTGATCAGGAATATCAAGGCGCACAGTCGTGACCGCAGTTCTCCTTGGGGGGTCTTGTCGCGTTGCTTCTTAATGATCTCGTCGTATTCCCTCTCCAATTCACCGGTATTGAGGAGATCCGTCGCAATCTGGTCGTAGATGTAATCCGCCGGCACGACGGTACCAATCGGTTTCTCCGCTGTCTCGCGCGCGGCGTCGAAGACAATCTTTAGCTGAGTACGGAGTTGCGCCGCATTGCCTGAATGATCGGTGTTTCGAAGGACGCGCTCCCAGAAACGACGCCTGGTCGGAAGGAGTGGGTAGTCCGGTATGTAGAAGGGATCGTCCGCGTGGGTCGCTGCAAGCCTCGTATTCTGTAGATGTCGGCTGATCTCCCCCTGATTCGCCTCAATGCTCTCACGAATCTGTTGTTCTCGCTCCGGCTTCTTCTGAAGCACAGTTTTACGAATCACTGTCTCCACATCGGTATCGGAGAGCTGCACACGGACTGCGAACCGAGCTTGTAGCCTGCCTAAGCTGGCGGTCGTCGTCAGCGCCGACTGCCCAGTTCCGACCAGTAAGAGTCGTCGATCAAGACTTCTGCAGCAGTGTTCCGCAATTTCTTGCACATCCATCGCCCGGGGAATTTTCTCACCGATAAACTGCTGGATTTCGTCCACAACGAGCAGCGTACAAGGCAACTTTCCATCCGTGCCGAAGACCTGACGAATCAAGTCTAGGCTTTCATTGATGGTCGGCGAGGTGCTATCGGGGAATTCTGCCCGTAATGCGGCCTGCGCGTTGGCCACCGTGCCGTATTTGGGGTCAGCCTGCAGCAGCGCTTCTGCGAGAGGTGTCGAGAGCTTCAGGTTGCGGACTTCTTTGTGAAGGTTGCGATTGTTCTGTTTCAGTGCATCTTCAACTTTCTTTGCAAGACCTGAGCTGGATAACCATAATAGAAATTTTGCTTGTGCCAGTGTTTCTGGAAGGCCTGCCGACCGGAGGACGAGCTGTACGAAGGCAAGGCGTATGTTCTCCATGTTGCCGGCTCCAAGCGTTCCAGCGGCAGCACGTAAGCCACCATAGGCTTTGCTCCTGTTGCTGAGCTCAGCTAGCAAGTCGGATACTTCTGACGGTAATTTCGCTAGGGATCGAGCCGTAGCGCCGTCTGTAAAGCGGTAATCCTCCCACAAGTAACGCAACATTTTGACGAGGTGCGACTTGCCGCTTCCGAAGAATCCGCTCACCCAGACGGCTTTTTGCTCCTCGCGGTTGAGGCCGTCCAAATAGGCTTTGAGAATACGTTCAAGCCCGCGCGCATATTCTCCGTCACACACAAAGGTTTCTAACTCGAACCGCAGTGTTTTGATCTGCTCAGGGTCGTCCTCGATCTCTGCAACTTTCGAAACACCGTTATTGAGCAATTCCACTGTGAGCGGATCTCGCCAATACACTTCTCGGTTTCTTATCATTTCAAAAAGCTCTCCGTGGTTGTGATGGGGATGGCCATATAATTAAAGCCGTCCCGCGCATCCATAAAGCGGTAGCTGTTTTGACGGTACTCCCCAGGAAACAGCACGAGCAGTCTGCCAAGAATGGTGGCTTCCACCGCATCGAGCAACCGGGAAACTCGAATGAAGTCAAATAGACTGCCAAGACCCAGCACGACTACGACTGTGTTCTCATCTGCCTCTTCTGCGGTGCAGGCCTTCTTGACCCTCTCAACCGCCAGCTCTTCTAGTTCCTGGTTCGCTGAAAGGAACTGCGGTTCTGCAAAGATCCCCTCGCGGTATTCATGCTGCGAAAGCCATTCCGGCAGTAGGCGCGTCAGGTCTACCACGAGCCACCCATGCCTGGCTTCCAGTGTGGCGGTTTCAAAATGCTGCAAGTGCGCACGGACACGCCGTTCCTCAGTCGGCGGATACACCGCGAACCACACACGCTGTTTGCCGGAAAGATTGGTTGCCCAGGGAAGGGACACTTGCCGTTGGTAATTCGCGATCAGTCGGTCAATGGTGTTCATGGCGATACATGTTCAATCGCGGGAAAGCCGGGAAAGGATAATTCCACAATTTCTCCAACAGCTCGCATCGTGAGCATTCCCTGACGATGTGCGTCCATGGCTCTGTTCCTTGCTTGGTCCGCGCTTAGATCGAGCAATCGACACCACGGGTTCCTGAAACATGATGTCCCATGGAATCCTGCAACGTCTCCGAGCCACAAGGCCATCGTCACGACGCCCAAGGTTGGTCGCACTCGGCGACGTAATTTGTGAGTCCGGCCAACCAAGTGACCTGACTGGGTCCAACTGGATGCCGCGTTCCGTGCGATCTTATTCTGGTTGAGTTCTGAATATTGGCCAGGAAACGCATCTGCAATCGCTTCAGCCAAAGACTCAGTGCTTACTTCCATTCCCTCTGCAACTGGCGAGATAGCCGGGGTCGTCGCTCGTAGTAACGGGTCCCGGCTCCACGCACAGAGAAGCGCAAGCAGCGACAGCCCTTGCAGGTCGGCGAGACTCAACCGTCTAAGAACAGCGAATATCGGTACTGCCTCAGTCAGCGCATACAGCTCGCGCAGATGGCGAAACGATTTTTGCCTCGTGCTCTCGGTGCCTTTGCCGAGAACATTTAACGTCAGCATTACCGAGCGATATGTATCTGGTGGCGAGCCTGAGGGTACCGCGTCAAGGACCTGCTTCAATTCAGCCAACATGATAGTTCGGCTGCTATGAGACCCTCCTGGTGTGAACTTACACCCGGCCTGACCTAGAGTCTCAATCTGAGCTTTGGTCCAATGATTGTCCATCTAATTCCGCTTTAAATTTATAGGCAAATCGGTCTTGGTGAGGCAAAAAGCTTGAGGAGCATACCTCTTTTCACCGCGAGAAATCACCCCGTCTTTCAGAGGACGTGAGACGTGAAAGGTGAAATGTTAGGCGTAAGGGACACACGCGCGCGATCGTGGTCACCAGGCATAGGCTTCTGGCGCAGGCCCTCCGGGTCCGGGGAAGATCTCGTCGAGTCGTTTCAGGGTGTCCTTGCTCAACGTGAGACTCA
>JAKDNQ010000525.1 GCA_030456405.1 Nitrospira sp. | reverse complement strand
ACCAAATTAAATTCTGATTAATGTACATGGCGCATTGAATTGCTGGAGGGCCTCAAAAGGGCTTCGGAAGCCTCCGGCGCATCACGGGTCTTCACCGGGGAGATTGTCGCTGGAGACGGTACCGCCCGGCACTGTTCCACCGGGAACCCTTCCTCCCGGCACCGTGCCGCCTGGAACGGTACCGCCTGGTAACCTTCCGCCCGGGACAGTGCCACCGGGAACAGTCCCGCCTGGAACGGTCTCTTCGGGCAAAGTTCCGCCGGGTACCGTGCCGCCCGGTACTGTGCCACCCTCAGGCGTGTTCTGCAAACCGCTCTTATTAGTTCCCGTGAATCCCTTGTCCCCGAACCCATTACCATCGTCTAGGCTGCCACGGACCATAGAGCGCTCCTCGGCGGCCCACCCCAACGTGGCGATGAATGCGGCGCACAAGCCTACCCCCAAACAGATGCCTATGCGCCGCCCGGTCGTCCGTCGAACTGATTGTAAGGGATCAGACCCCTTGTTGCCGCTCTTGGCCCAATTATTCATGACGCTTCCCTGCACCTCCGATCATTGAGCTGATAATCCGGCACCACTACCATGTCCATCCTACCTATGGATCGATCCTGCGAGACACGCTTTACGGCTGTCGAAACGATTGTATGGGCTTGGAAAAAACTTGCGAAACTAGAAAGAACCCTAGCCCGCATTATTCAGCGCGCCGGGCAAAGGCGGTGAGTGCCTCACAGTTGGGTAGGCCCTGTCTGAGGAGTTATCGAGACACCCTAGCCTAGGGAACGTCCTAGCTTCTGTCCCTCAATCTCAACGGTAAGATTTAAGAGCATAGCCGTCATACCCTGTCACCGGACAGGTGAGTGAATTCATGCCTCGCGATAACTTGTCACACGGGAGATTGTGCGATCTCTTTAGTTATCCGGTTGATGAACGCGTCTCGGGAGGTGACCATCCGCCATGCTCAATCGTCGCTCTTTTTTGCGTGCCGGCCTTGTGGGTCCATTGACGCTGCAGATCTTCGGATCTGCTGCATTCTTACATGCGGCCGACGAGCAAGAAAATCAGCGCGATGACACCTTGACGAAAGGCCGTCCGACGAACGTCGAGACCATGGCCGATGCGATCGTCATCAAAAACGAGGCAGTGTTTTTCGTCGCCCAACCGGACGGGAGCGTGCCGCTACATTCCCGCCACGGCATGGGGCTCTATTATCGCGACTGCCGCTATCTGAACGGTTACGAACTCAGACTGGCGGACCGACCGCCTGTTCCTCTGTCTGCTTCGTCAGTGCAAGGATCGTCCGGCGTGTTTACGCTGACGAACCCGCAGATCGAGTTGCCGGGTGGCGGCGCCCTGGATAAAGAGGAAATCGGCGTGACGTGGCGCCGCCTGATCGACAGCGACCAACCGGCGCTGCTGGACAGGCTGACATTCCGCAATTTCACGTTGCGACCGATCCAGTTTGACATCACGCTGACCTTTCGCTCGGGGTTCGAGGATCTCTTCAGTGTGCGAGGACTGCTGAGCAAGCAGTACGGTCGGCTGCGCGAGCCTGCATGGGACGATGGGGTGCTGCGGTTGATCTATGATGGAAAAGACGGTGTCAGACGCGCGCTCTCGGTGCATGCGGACCCCTTGCCGGATGAACGGCAGGGATCGACGGCCATGTTTCACGTCCGCGTCGGTCCTCAGGAACAGCAGGACTTCCGCCTATCGCTGGTGATCGAGGAGTCCAAAGATCCGAATGCCACACCGGTGAAGCCGCGTCTGCCAGACTTCACGCGGCTGGAATCTGAACTGGAGGAGGATACGCAGGCATGGATCGCGCAAGTCACGCACATTTCCAGCAACGGGTCGGCCTTGGATCAGCTCATGGATCGTTCGTTCCGTGGTCTCCGTATGTTACGGACGCATCTCGGCCGGGAAGCCTATTTTGCCGCCGGCGTCCCTTGGTTCGTGACCCTGTTCGGGCGCGACAGCCTGATCACGGCATGGCAAATGCTCGCATACCATCATGGGATTGCGGAGCAAACCCTGCGGTTGCTCGCTCGCTATCAGGGTATGCGGGAAGACGACTGGCGCGACGAACAGCCGGGCAAGATTTTGCACGAGTTGCGCGTGGGAGAGATGGCGAATCTCAACGAGATTCCCCATACGCCGTTCTATGGGACCG
>JAKDNQ010000524.1 GCA_030456405.1 Nitrospira sp. | reverse complement strand
GACGGCCTGTATACCATAGCTTGTGAGAAATTTACTACTGACTCGGAGGCCCTACTCTGATCGTTCCCTTTGCATACCCCGAACAGACTTGTCTGACGCATTGCGAAGCGCCCGGAACGCCGCGAGCATCGTTCGATATGAATAATGGGCATTCCGACCGCTTGGATTAGGCAGGACAAAAACAGGCCAGTCAGCCAAAGTCTCGTCTTGCAGTCCGAGGCTAATTCGTTCAGTCCGATATCCTGAAAACAACGTGCGGTAGATCGTGACCCCGAGTAGGGCGACTATGTGAGGGCGATAGCGTGTCACTGCGGTCATGAGCCTCTTTTCCCCAGCTGTATATTCTTGCGGCTTGAGCCGGTCCACCCCTGCGCTGGGCCGCTGGATAATGTTGGTCAGGCCGAGTCCCCAATCGGGAAGCCGCCAATCGTCTTGGTGTGAGAGGGGCTCGGACACCAGCTTTGACTCGAATAGGAGTTTCCAGAAACGATTTGAGTGTCCAGCAAAGTGGTGTCCGGTGGCAGCTGAACGAAGGCCTGGATTGATACCGACAAAGAGGATACGGACTCCAGGCCTAATGTGATCAATGAGCCGTTGGTGAGGCGGAATCCCTTGTAATGGGGTGGTGACAATCGTTCTCTTCGATTTTGCCCTGTGAACCGCCTTATTTTTCACCATAATCGCCGTTACTATCTCCCCGCTAAGGAAATGTGCCGCTCCTAATAATGGGGCGGTTTAGCCGACCTACAGCCATTCCGCCACAGAAAAGCAAAGGTTCAGCGGTGAGCGCAGTTTGATTAACACGCATAACATGTTGATAAGTCTATTATGACATACACCAAAACGGTTCGGCATCAAGCTTGCTGAGTACCTACAGCAAGTGCCAATGAATGGCACAATATTTAAACATTAACGGAGGGTGATTGATTATGAAGAGCATGCTGATGGCAATCATGGCAGTCGCAGTGGCAGTGACGTTCAGCGCCCCGGCTTTCGCGGGCGAGGAGAAGAAGGACGAGAAGAAGGGCGGCCACGTCGTTGTGTACGGCGAAGAGAAGAAGGATGAGAAGAAAGGTGGCCACATCAGCACCTTCGGCGAAGAGAAGAAGGACACAAAGGGCGGCAAGTACACCGATACGTTCGGCGAAGAGAAGAAAGACGAGAAGAAGGGCAAGTAATCCCTTTTCTTTGGCGAGGCTAGTTAGCTTGAGGGGTCTCCTGCCTAAAGCGGGAGGCCCCTTCGGCGCTTTTTCTACCTGGTACGGCTTTGAAGATAGACCGCTTGTAATCCCACAATCGACTTTGCATCCCTGATCGTGCCGGCTTCAATCATCCTGATCGCTTCTGCTAGCGGCATCTCGATCACGTCGAGGACCTCGTCACGGTCGAGCTGTTGCCGCCCTGTTGTAAGCCCGGTCGCCTTGTAGATGTGGATCACTTCGTCGGTGAATCCCGGCGCGGTAAAGATACTGGAGAGCAGTTCAAGACTGCCGGCTCGGTATCCCACTTCTTCTTCAAGTTCTCGTACCGCGCAGATTTTGGGGTCCTCGCCAGGATGAAGTTTCCCCGCCGGGATTTCGTAAATGAATCCTCCTGCCGCATGGCGGAACTGCTTGATCAAGATGACGGCGCCATCGTCTTTCAGCGGCACCACCGCCGCGGCTCCAGGATGCCGCACGACCTCCAAGTCGATTGTGATACCGTTGGGCAGCCTGACGGTATCGACATTCAAGTTTACGACGATGCCTGTATAAATGTTTTTGGTCATGTCATTTCGTAAGGCGTTAGGGGTAAGGCGTCAGGGGTGTGGAGGAAGATAATATTCTTGCCTAACGTTTCACGCCTCACGATTTTTTGCGCTTATAGAACGGTGGCTTGACGATATGTGCAGGAACGCGTTTGCCACGGATCTCTATCAAGATGGAGCTACCAGGCTCCGCAAAGCGCACAGGAACGTAACCCAATCCAATGCCCTTTTGTAGGAGTGGCGAGAGATTGCCACTCGTAATATAGCCGATGGGTTGGAAGTTCGTAGGGTCGAGGATTTTGAATCCATGGCGAGGCACAGCTTTCTCGATGAGTTCGAATGCGATGAGCCGGCGAGGAACTCCGGCTTGTTTCTGTGCCAGAAGTGCCTGACTTCCGATGAATTCACCTTTCTGGAAGCTGAC
>JAKDNQ010000138.1 GCA_030456405.1 Nitrospira sp. | reverse complement strand
GGATTAAAACGCCGTAGGGTTTTCGCAATTGCTGAAGGATGAAATCCATCATGCCGCTCTACCCTCCCAACCCTGACGTGCCGAGCCGCGTCGTTCCGCGGGCAAGTAAAGGGGTGGCTGGGATGATCCCAATTGCGGGCGTCCAACGAGGGGAGTACGCGACCGCGCGTTGCGCGAGCACGGGGATCGTCCCAGCCACCCCGCTCCCTGTTTCAGCATCCTGCTACACACCCTGTTGCCGATACCGCACCGTCAGGTCAAACTCAACCAATCCATCTGGCCTCACCCGGCGCTGGCCCAACACAGGATCGCGGAAGACGGAGTGGCCTCGCAACGTGACCGTCAGTGCCGTCACATCTTCGACCGTCACCGCCAACCCTGTCATGTGTACGGCCACGCCCCCCGGATCCAAGCGTATGCTCTTAATCGACATCTGCTGGGGAATGACGGATTCAAGAGCAGACAGAAACTGTGTCCAGGAAAAATGCCGCTTGGCGAGCACCTGGTTCGCTAAACTGACTTCTGCCGGTAACTGCTGCAACGAAGGCCCGGAAAGATCAATTCCCTCTTGTTGAGTCTGCGCAAGGAGTTGTTGATCTTGCATACGAACATGATCGAGGCCCGCCTGTGCGTCCTGGAGATCGTGCAGGGTCATGACGGTCTGGACGACACTCCAAAGGATAGCGCCTCCTATGGTCCCGCAGAGTGCAACCAGCGTCATGCGAGTCGGCGCGACATACCATCGGTATCGGTTACTCAGTTCGATGTGAAAATATCGCGCCCTCCCCGGCATCACAAGAAACCCGCTCGCCATGCCGGCAACCGTACGAATGGATGCCCATCCAAGCGCCATCATCTACATCACCCCGGCCACAACAGGAAGCGTGGCCCATGACGTACTTCCACCATCGTGAGTCCACCCTGCCCGTTCGACGACGTTCCAGTCTAACCGCTCAGTCGACAGGCTGAGTTCTCTATTCAACGCCTGTTCAATGGTTGGGAATGAGCAATCGCCGGCGAAGACCATATCCGTCACGTTCAGGTCGGGAAAGTGGTCGCGACAGGCGCCAAGCGAGGCCGCGCATTCTTCAACAATGTTATCAGCCAGGTCTCTACCGAGACTCTCGTCATCCTGTACGCCATCGGCACGCAATAGCTTGGTCCTGACAAACGCCAATCGACCTTCCTGCATAACGAAACAGGTCAGGCCGCCGTCCGAGACACTGACCCAGAGCAAGTCACGACCCAATCGTTTTCGACCACCGGCCATTTTCAGCCAGAGATTAAAGAGTCGAAAGCTGGTCACTCCAATCTCTTGAGGGAGCAACCCAACTGATTCACACAGCGACTCATATTGCTTTAAGATGGCTTCTTGAATCGCCACGGCTAGGACAACATGGGCTCGCTCACCCGTTACGCCATGTGAGGGGAACCCCTGCCAAACTATCTTGGCCCCTGCCAGGGGCAACAGCTGTTCCTGCCCTAAACGCCAGCGAATCAATGCCTCTTGCTCCTCCTCATGCGCTGGAAATTGCTCTAACTGCAATACCGTCGCGCGCACCGACAGATCCGGCAACAACAACACAATCGGGCATGAAGCCTCAGACTGCCATAGACGTCCTGCCACCCCAATATCTCGCCTTGGCCCAGCCAGCGACCGCAGACAACGTTCGACCGCAGGCATGTCAGTCAAGTTCAGATCCATCGGAGACAGCTTGATCGCCTCGGGGGGCGCTGGCGAGAGCGCGCACCGGTAGCGATACCGCCCTCGCCAGGTGCGGACGGCTTCTCCCCATGCGAGAGCCTGCGCTCCGATTTTCAAACAGTGCCGCGGACGACCGGCGGTTATCCCCCACATGGCTTATCCTTCCTCGCTGAACGTGACGCGATTGATCTCACGCAAGGTGGTGGATCCTTCCAGCACCTTTCTGAGCGCGGACTGTCGCAACGTGATCATTCCGCTCGTCACCGCGCGATAGCGGATCTCGGACAGGGGACGCTCGGCCAGGATCATTTCTTTGATCTCATCGTTCAGGTCCAGAAATTCCGTGATACATTTTCGCCCACGATACCCAGTTCCATGGCACTCCTGGCATCCTTTTCCTTCATAAAACGGCTCATCTTTATATCCTTCGAAGTCGAGTCCGGACTCTTCCGCCAGCGATTGGTCGAGCTTGACCGGCGTTCGACAGGCCACACACACCATTCGAACGAGCCGCTGCGCCAATACACAGTTCAACGCAGCCAAAAAGTTGTAGGCATCGATTCCCATTGAGGCAAACCGTCCGATGACATCGAACACATTGTTGGCGTGCACCGTCGTCAAAACCAAATGCCCGGTCAGCGACGATTGGATGGCGATCTGGGCGGTCTCTGCATCGCGGATCTCGCCGACCATAATCTTGTCAGGATCATGACGCAGGATGGATCGAAGCCCTCGCGCGAACGTCAGGCCTTTCTTCTCATTCACAGGGATCTGCACGACTCCTGACAACTGATACTCGACCGGGTCTTCGATCGTGATCAGCTTATCTTCTTTGATATTCATCTCTGTAATTGCCGCATATAGCGTCGTTGTTTTGCCGCTGCCGGTCGGACCAGTCACCAGCACCATGCCGTAGGGTCGCGTGATTGCGCGACGAAAACGCTTGAGGTCTTCCTCGTTGAATCCGAGTCGCTCCAGCCGCAACGTCGAAACTCCCGATGTGATCGCCTCGCGGTCGAGAATACGCACGACGGCTGATTCACCAAACACACTTGGAAGAATCGAGACGCGGAAGTCGACGGTCTTTCGCTCCAACCGCATCCGAAAACTGCCATCTTGCGGCACCCGCCGCTCAGCGATGTCCAGATCCGACATGACTTTCAACCGCGAAACCAACGGGGCGTGGAGCCGGATATCGAGTGGCTCCATCGCTGGGACAAGAATCCCATCCACCCGTAACTTTACCTTGGTCGCCCGATCGGCGGCTTCAATGTGAATGTCGCTGGCTCGACGCTGCATCGCGCTCAGGAGGATCGAATCCAATAGTTTCACAGCAGGACTCTGATCCTCTCCCGCTTGATCGATCGTGAGGACTTCCTCTCCTCGTTCGTCCTCCTTCACCAACACAGATCGATACTCCGCCTCGAGCTCCCTCAGAGCTTGACTAGACCCTTCACTACGCTCCAAGGCCGCCAGAATGGCGCTTCTCGTACTCACCACCAAATCCAACGGATACCCCAAAAGCAGTTCCAGCTCATCCAATGCCAGGAGATTTTGCGGATCGGGGATAGCGATGGCTAAGCGGCCTTGATGCTCTGCGATCGGGATGAACGGATGCCGCTGCATGAGTTTCACCGACATAGAGTCATAGAACGACGAGTCGACTCGGAATTCCGTCAACAGATTACAGGGGAGGTCAAACTGAGCCGCCACCGCACGCGCCAACTGTTCTTCGGAAAGAACCCCTTCGCTAACCAAGGTCTGGCCGAAGGCTGCCGTCACACCGCCCAATCGATTGAGGACTTGGTCGAGCGTCTGTTTCGTCAGAATTCCTTGCTGGACCAGAACGTCTGCCAATGGTGGTCGGGTCACAGTCCGTGCCATAGATTCCTACTCACTTCTCAAAACATACGCGTGGGCTAACAGGATACATATCGCGCTCATCGCTATACCGCTCCAGCCAGTTGAAAGACCGGCAGATACATCACAATGACAATCGCACCGACCAACACTCCCATAATCAGGAGTAATACTGGTTCAATCCACGTCGTTAATTGTGTGAGCCGGAGATCCAGGTCTCCTTCATAGAATTCAGCAACGTCATGCAACATCGTGGGCAGCGATCCGGTTTCCTCTCCGACCGACAGCATCTCCACCGCTAATTTCGGAAATACTTTTGGGCGATCCAGCGCAGCGGCGAGAGTTTTTCCTTCTCGAATTTCAGCAACCGCGCCTGCGACTCCAACGGACACATACCGATTGGAAATTGCGCCCCGCGCAATAGACAACGCCTCCACAAGCGGAGTGCCTCCGGCAAGAATCGTTGCAAGAGTGCGTGTAAGCTGGACCGTATAGTGCTTGACAAAGATCGGCCCCATGACAGGGATGCTTAACGACAGCCGATCCACAGTGAGCCGCCCGGCAGGCGTCGTATAGTAGGCGCGACCGGCAAGCCCCAGAGCGGCAACCCCCATGAGTCCGGGCACAACATACGCTTGGCCCCCCGTCACCAAATCAAGCAGCAACTGTGTGGCGACGGGCAAGGATTTCGACGTCTCCGCATAGACTGACACGAACGTCGGCACAACATAACTCAATAAAAACCCGATGACGGCCACTCCGACCAACACGAGAAAACCAGGGTACGCCACCGCTTTTGAGACTTTCTGACGCAATCCAATCATCAGTTTCAGATAGGCGATAAACCGCTGCAGCACCTCCGCCAAATTTCCCGATTGTTCTCCTGCCTTGATCGTCGCAATATACAAATCTGAGAAATGGACCGGGTGTTTTGCCAAGGCCTCTGACGCCGATGCGCCGCCACGAATATCTTGCCGAACGGTCCGCAAGGCCTGCTGAAACCCTGAATGGTTGGTTCGCTCGATCAAGAGATCCCAGACTCGCAACACGGGAAGACCGGCTCTCACGAGCGCGAGCAACTCTTGATTGAACACCAAGAATTCCTGAAGCGGCAGCCTGCGGAATACGCGCCACCCCAGCCCCAAACCGGGGGTGGCTGCACCGCGCCGCTGTAACCGAAAGACAAGGAAGCCCTGGCCCTCTAATTGAGCCCGGACGAGGTGTTCTTCCTCTCCCTCAGTTTGTCCATTGAGGGTTGAGCCATCAGGACGGGCCACTCGGTAAGCAAATACAGCCATTGATGAGGCAACACGAATGTCGGGCCGATTACGAGGAGGCAGATTTACGGCGTCGATGTGCCCTTGTCGGCGCCGCCCCCCGGTTGAGGCTGACCATCCGGTAACCGGAGGATCTGGCCAATGATAATCTTATTGTCAGTCAAGTGGTTAAACGTCCGCAGATGTTCGACCTTCACATGATACCTCTGTGCGATATTCCAGAGTGTATCGCCAGAATTCACCGAAACATGCTCCGGTAAATTTTCCTGGGGTTCAAGCTCAGGCGAGGATGTACCGTCTGTCGACGCCGATAATAACGCATTAGGGAATCTCGCCTTCTGAGCGGCCTCCGAAAACTCAGAGGTCTGATTTCGCCGTGCAGAAACCTGCATCACGTTCTCACTCGTGTGCATCGCTCCGCCTGATGGGAGTGAGGCCGCCTTCTGACCTTCATGCCTAGAACCTGTGTGCCTCGTTCCTGAGAGCGGTTCTTGAAGCCCCTTCTTCCTGCCCTGTGATTGAAAACTCCCCTGGAACGCATGTGCCTGCTTGGCCCGCACTGTGGCCAGTTCTTCTCGTTGCAACTCGATGACTTGCCGTGCTTCGATGATCCGCCGCTCTGTTTCTCTCACCCGGCCTTCAAGCTGCGCCCGAGCGATCTGAGCTTCCGCCAATTCTCCACGCCGCATGTCAAGATCTGCCCGCAACTCAGTAATCATCCGTTGCGCATCGCGCACAGACGCTTTTAACGTGTCTGTCGTCAACTCAAGCTCAGCCATCTCCGGCTCACGCAGCGGCTCCAGTTCGCCGCACCCTGCAAACAAAGCCGATGCAAAGCCGACAGCGCAGAGGACTCCGACTCGCACCGTCGGATAATAGGCGCTCGTGGGTTCGACTGAAATCTGAAGCCATCTGCCATCACGATGACGCATAGACACTCCTACCAACGATTATACGGGTCGCCATTCGTTCCCACGAACTCAGCCCCTGAAAAGACGTCTACCACGCCCTTCTCGACCGGATCAGAAATCTCTTGCCATGTGGTTGTTGCTCCGGTGAATGGATCCTTTGGAATTGTCCGCAGATACCCCGCGCTCACCAGCGCAGTCAAAGACGGCGGATATTTTCCCTGATCGGCCTTGTGTTGATCCAGCACATCGCGGATTGTCGAAAGATCCTGACGCAAGGCAGCCTCTTTGGCCTTCACAACCGACGATTGGTATGAAGGCGCCGCCAGAGTAGCGAGAATGCCGACAATCGATACGACGATCATTAACTCCAGCAGGGTGAAAC
>JAKDNQ010000137.1 GCA_030456405.1 Nitrospira sp. | reverse complement strand
AGAGCAGAAGATGCCATGACTGAACGTGGCAAAGTCTTTTCAGACCAGGGAAATGTTGACTGATTACCCGGCGCGGAATTGGCCCGGTTCACGGAGGTCATGATGATGGGGATGGCAAGAGCTGCGACTCCGAATCCCAATCCAGATCCCGATACAGGCCCCATTCCGCCTGGCCCTAGCCCGCTTCCTTCTCCGAAGCCGCCGCTGCCTCCGCCACAACCAGTTCCTGCCCCACCCACTCGACCACCGATTCCGCAGTTGGTACGCAGACGATCGGTAGATCACAGAATCCGACTGTCACATATTTAACTAGGCATGATGCCGAAGGAGGGACAATCGATGACACAATCACTCAAGAGCCAGCCCGGTACGACGGATGGAGAAATTCAGAGCGCAGTTGAGCAGGGCCCGATCACAAACCAGTATCTCTCGGACCCTCATAAAGTTGCCAGCTCGCTCAATCGCCTTCGATCGATGGAAATCATCAGTTATCTGCAATATAAACAGCATGGGTACATGGCGGTATCGCTGTTGTCGCCGGGGTTGAAATCGGAATTTGAATCTCACGCGACGCAGGAACTTGAGCATGCTGATCGGTTGGCCACAAGGATTCAGCAGTTGGGTGGTGTGCCGATCTTCGACCTTCAAGAGATCGCTGGGAAAGCCGCCGCCGTAGGGGTTCATCCCGAGCAGGGGACGACGCTCAGAGAAATGGTGGTTGAAAATCTGCTGCTTGAACGGCGGCAGGTGGAAGTCTACACAGCGTTGATCCGGGAGATCGGCGAGAAGGACCTCATCACGCGCGAGATCTTACTGGATATTCTGGGCGAAACCGAAACCCATGCCAGCGAATTGGCGGACTTCTTAAAGCGCTCGAGCGACACGCGCTGATTTCGCGCATCCTCCGCGATCGGAATGGCTGCGGTTTCTTACGCATCTTTGTGCCCATCGTATTTTGAAAGGAGGAAGCACATGGACTGGGAAACACCATCGTTCGTGGAAGTGAAAATGGATGCGGAGATCAACTCGTATCAAGATGACTTTGCGGACAGTCCCGATATGACAGCGCCGTCTTCGGAAGATCGCATTATGACTGCCCCTCACTAACATCGATGGATAATTGTGATGATCATTCGGGTCCTAGGATCGGCGGCCGGCGGTGGATTCCCGCAATGGAATTGCGCCTGCTTTCATTGTCGTGGCGTCCGCGATGGGTTGATCGATGCGATTCCTCGAACGCAGGAATCGGTCGGTCTCAGCACGGATGACGGAGACTGGTTCCTTATCAATGCGTCTCCGGACATTCGCTCACAGATTGAGAGCTTCAGCCCCCTCCATCCGGGGAATGCGCGCACGACACCGATCCAGGCGATATTTTTGACTAACGGCGATCTGGATCACTGTCTAGGACTCCTTTCTCTCCGGGAGAATCATCGACTTGTGATCTACGCGACTGAGTCTGTGCGTCGTGGATTCACCGAGGGGAATGTCTTCTATCGAACTCTGCAGCGCTTTGCCGATCAGGTGACGTGGCGAACGTTAAAACTCGGGGTTGAGGAAACCGTGCTATGCGCAGACGGACGTCCGTCAGGAATGAGCGTGAAAGCCATGGCCGTTCCGGGAAAACCGCCCATTCATTTGGAAGGACTCGTTTCGCCTCTTGATCCGGAATTGAATGTGGGACTCAGGTTTCGCCGATCCACCAATGGGCGAGTGCTGGCCTATCTCTCAGCGGTCGGAAGGATCACGACCGAGGTGTTCGAAGGGTTGGCAGATGCGGATTGCGTCATGTTCGACGGGACCTTCTGGTCGAGCGATGAACTCTCCGGTCCGGGTTTCCTCGAGAAGTCAGCCGAGGATCTGGCCCATTGGTCTGTCGGGGGGGAAAGAGGGAGTCTTGCGAGGCTCTCGAAGCTCACGGCTCCACAGCGAGTCTTCACCCATATCAATAATACCAATCCGATGTTGAGGGAGGATTCTCCCGAGCGAAAGATCGTTGAGGCAGCCGGATGGAGCGTCGCGTGGGACGGGATGGAGATGAGGCTGTGAAGGACCATCAACATCGAGGACCGCTGTCACAAGAAGCCTTCGTGGAATGGCTCACGCGTGCAGGTTCCGCTCGCTACCATGACCGTCATCCCTTCCATCAGCTCATGCACGAGGGAAATTTGACAAAGACACAGCTGCAACAATGGGTGCTGAACCGTTACTACTATCAAACGCGGATCCCGATCAAGGATGCCTTGATCCTGTCGAAGTCCGAAGACCCGAACTTTCGACGAACCTGGCTCCTCCGCATTCAGGACCATGATGGGTTGCAGGAAGATGAGGGCGGACTCATGTCATGGCTCGAGTTGGCCCGAGGCGTGGGTCTCGACGTTGAAGAGGTCAGGAGTTTCCGGTCAGTGCTTCCGGGCGTCAGACTCGCCTGCGATGGGTACGTGCAGTTCGTCCGTGACTCGGCGCTTCTCGAAGCGGTGGCTTCTTCACTCACTGAGTTGTTTGCTCCGACGCTCATGGCCCGGCGGCTTGAGGCGTGGAAGTATCATTATCCCTGGGTGAGGGCAGAAGCCTTGGAGTATTTTCAGCGACGTATCATCCGTGCGGGCATCGATTCTAAGCAGGCCGTTGAATTCGTCGTTCAGCACGCCCTCACGTATGAGATGCAGAAACGATGTGTGGATGCCCTGATCAAGAAGACGGACATTCTGTGGTATCTGCTCGATGAGATCTCTCTCACCTATGTCGAATCGCCACCGGGAATAAAGGCGACCTATGCTCAACAACATGGCAGGCGACAAAGCCAGACCCCGTCTTAGTCCCAAAGTTCGCCTTCGTGTGGACCGGCTGACCGGTCGCGAGCTGCTCCTGTACCCGGAAACAGGGCTTGAGCTCAATAGAACAGCGACGGAAATAGCCCGTCTTTGCACAGGAGAATGGACGGTGGATGAGATGGTGGATCGTCTCACCGGGACCTATGATGACGCGTCTCCCAGCGAAATCAGACGAGAGGTATACAAGTTTCTGGAGGCCCTTGCCGGTCGCGGCCTGCTTCAAGGTGTGTCATGAACGATGAGTATCGACCCTACACCTTAATCGCCGAGCTTACCTATCGGTGTCCGCTACGATGTCCCTATTGTTCAAATCCTCCTGGCTATGCCGGTCAGGGAGAGATCGACACCGAGACATGGCTTCGTGTCTTCGAAGAGGCGGAAGCGCTTGGGGTGGTCCAGCTCAACTTGACAGGGGGGGAGCCGCTGTTGAGGGATGATCTAGAATCGCTCATCGAGAGGGCGAGCCGGCTGGAGTTGTATACGAACCTAATCACCAGCGGCATTCCACTGACCTACGAACGGCTGTATCAGTTCGCGGCACTCGGACTCAATGGCGTACAAGTGTCTGTGCAAAGTTCGCGGTCGACAAAATCTGACCGGATTGCCGGAGCACCCTCATTCCAGCGGAAGCTTGAGGTCATGCAATGGGTCACATCGCTGGGACTCCCGCTGACCCTGAACGTCGTGCTCCATCGCGACAATATCGGTGAGATCGCAGAACTGATCGCTCTGGCCGAGTGCGTTTCCGCCGATCGACTTGAGCTGGCGAACGCGCAGTACCTTGGATGGGCTCTCAAGAACCGTGATGCATTGTTGCCCACTCGCGAGCAGGTCGAAACTGCGCGAACGATTGCGGCTGAGGCGAAGCAACGGCTTCGAGGAAGAATGGAAGTGCTCTTCGTCACGCCGGACTATTATTCGGCCTATCCTAAAACTTGTATGGATGGGTGGGGACGCCGGTTTATCGTGGTGAATCCCGAAGGGCTTGCGCTCCCATGTCATCTGGCGCACACCCTACCAGGATTGCGTTTTGACCACGTCACGACGCGCGACCTCGCGGATATCTGGCATCATTCAGTGGGCTTCAATCAGTTCCGTGGAGAAGGATGGCTACCCGAAATATGCCGAAGCTGTGATCGCCGCGCCAAAGACTTCGGCGGATGCCGCTGTCAGGCCTTTCATGTGACGGGGAACGCCTTCGCGATCGATCCGGTTTGTTCTCTCTCGCCTGATCATGGACAGATTGAATCCGCCCGAATCCAGGCGAATCATGCAGCCGACTCGCCGATCCTGTTCGAATATCGGACAGGTCGAGGGTTCTCTCAAGCATGAGCCGGCGTATGGATAGCAGTCCGGCGATAGTGCTCGTAGCCACTATGAACAGGGACCACCTGAACAAAAACAGAATGATGAGTGCTGTTGTTGCGCTGGTATTCTCGTTCATGACTCTCTTCTTCGTCGAGAACCGGGTCGATGCCGCTTCCCTCCCTCTCGATACAATCACGCTGCCTCCCGGTTTTTCCATCGCGATCTATGCGGACAATGTTCCGAATGCGCGTGGTATGGCACTTGGGGCGAACGGCACTCTGTTCGTCGGCAGCAAGGAGAAAGGCGCCGTCTATGCCGTCATCGACAAGGATGGCGATCAGCGCGCTGACGAAGTGCTCACGATTGCCCGCGGGTTACACATGCCGATGGGCGTCGCCTTTCGAAATGGCTCGTTATTTGTCTCCGCTGTGGATCGCATTTTGCGATACGACAAGATCGAACAACGGCTGACGAATCCGCCCGCGCCGTCCACGTTGAAGCATGTGTTTCCGGAAGAGGCGCATCATGGAGGGAAGTTTATTGCCTTCGGTCCCGACGGGAAACTCTATGTGCCGGTGGGAGCGCCCTGCAATATATGTGAACCCGATCCAGACCGCTATGCCTTGATCGCCCGTGTGAATCCTGATGGAAGCGGTTACGAAATCGTCGCGCGAGGAGTCCGAAATTCGGTCGGCTTCGATTGGGACCCCACGACCCACGACTTGTGGTTCACGGATAATGGTCGTGATTGGCTCGGAGACAATCAACCGCCGGATGAACTCAATCATGCGCCGAAGGCCGGGCTGCACTTTGGGTATCCCTATTGCCACGGGGAAACGATCCAGGATCCTGAGTACGGCCGCAAACATGCTTGCGGCGAATTCGCCGCGCCTGCCATCACGCTCGGCCCCCATGTCGCCTCGCTGGGTATGCGCTTTTACACCGGCGCCATGTTCCCTCAGAAATACCAGCGACAAATCTTTATTGCCGAGCATGGCTCGTGGAATCGGAGTGAGAAAATCGGTTATCGAATCACGCTCGTGGCCCAAGATGAACAAGGAGAACTCCAATATTCTGTTTTTGCAGATGGATGGCTGCAGGGGAAAACAGCATGGGGACGCCCCGCTGATGTTCTCGTCATGCCGGATGGCGCTCTGTTGGTTTCAGACGATTCGGCAGGGGTCATATATCGAATCAGTTATAAAGAACCTTAGCAGGATGCGGAAAAAGTCAGCCAGCGGCGTTCTCGCATCGCTCAGAGGCTCGGACGTGCGGGAGGGTATTTTCCGCTCGCCAAGATCTATTATATGGGCGAACGGCCTCACAAAGTGCGGTCCGTACCTCCTCGCCTCTAAGACACAGGCCGCTCACCAACTCGCGCCCGTCCGCAAACGTGAGGCTCCTTATTCGTCGCCTTGCGACCTCACTGCGGCCTTGCCTGCGGAACGGCGCGTCTTGGCGCGCCGGGGCTGGGCGGGTGAGAACCGTGGCCTTTTTGCGCATCCTGAGGGCTATTCTGACAGCGACACGCCACGTAAGCTGATTGCGCCGTATTATGCACAATCGAGTTTTTCCGCATCCTGTTAGGAGTCATATCATGGATAGGCAAGACCATAGCCAAAAAGTGTTTCCTCTTCTGACATGTGTCGCCCTCATCGTCACGCTCATAGCATTCGGCCTCACAGCGCAAGCAGGGGACAAGAGCGATGTCTTAAAAGCCAGCGATCTTCTTGGGATGAATGTGGAAGGCATCGATGGAAAAAAGCTGGGGGACATTAAGGATTTGGTCATCGATGCCGAGGAAGGCGCTGTCGAGTATGCCGTGCTCGAATTCGGATGATTTGCCGGTATCGGAGACAAATACTTTGCCGTACCTTGGGAAGCACTGCGTCTGGATCACACGGACAAAAAGCTTTCGCTGGATGTACACAAGAAAGATCTGAAGAATGCGCCAGGCTTCGACAAGAATAATTGGCCGGACCTGGGTCTTTCAGAGGT
>JAKDNQ010000523.1 GCA_030456405.1 Nitrospira sp. | reverse complement strand
ATCCTTTATCAGACCGAAGACGGGCGGACGCGCGTGGATGTGCAATTCAAGGGCGAGTCGGCGTGGCTTTCGCTTAACCAGATGGCGGAGTTGTTCCAGCGGGACAAATCGGTCATCTCCAAGCATATCAAGAACGCTTTCGCTGAAGGCGAACTGCGCGTGGAGGCAACTGTTGCAAAATTTGCAACAGTTCAAACCGAGGGCGGGCGGACGGTCAGCCGTGATATCGAGTTTTACAACCTCGACGTGATCATCTCGGTGGGCTACCGGGTGAAGTCGCATCGCGGCACGCAGTTCCGCATCTGGGCGACGCAACGGTTGCGGGAATACATCGTCAAGGGCTTCACCATGGACGACGAGCGTTTGAAGAATCCGCCAGGCAAGGGGCACAAGGATTACTTCGACGAGCAACTGGAGCGCATTCGCGACATCCGCTCATCGGAACGGCGCTTTTACCAGAAGGTGCTCGATATTTATGCGACGAGTGTGGACTACAGGCCCAACACGGAGCTGTCGGAGCGGTTCTTCGCCACGGTGCAGAACAAGATGCACTGGGCGGCGCACGGTCAGACGGCAGCGGAGGTGATCCATGCGCGGGTGGATGCCGCCAGGCCGTTCATGGGTTTGAAGACGACACGGCCCGGCGGCATCATCCGCAAAGAGGATGTAGCCATCGCCAAGAACTACCTCGACGCGGAGGAACTTGGCACGCTGAACCGGATTGTCAATGCCTACATCGAGTTTGCCGAGTTGCGAGCGCTGCAACGCAAGGTAATGACGATGCGGGATTGGATTACGAAGCTGGATGAGTTCCTGAAGCTCTCCGAGCACGAGCTGCTGGACCACGCGGGAAGGATTTCCGCCGAGCAGGCGAAGATGAAGGCGGAGCTGGAATATGACCGCTATCGCAAGCTGGAGGATGCGCAGCCCCGCACGGTGGACGCCGATTTCGATACGGCAGTGAAGCAATTGCAGAAGCCAGCGCCGAAACCTCGAAAGAAGAAGCAGCCATGAACGAAGCCGAGACCAGAGCCGAACATATCGATCCAGCGCTGAAAGCGGCGGGCTGGGGCGTCGTCGAGGGCAGCCGCGTTCTCCGCGAATATCCCATTACATTAGGCCGTCTCGAAGGCTTTGGGCGGCGCAGCAAGCCATTGATCGCCGACTATGTGCTGGTCTATCGCAACCACAAGCTGGCCGTGATCGAAGCTAAGCCGTGGGATTCAGAGCTGACCGAAGGCGTGGCGCAGGCCAAGAACTATGCAGGCAAGCTGGCTATCCGCTTTGCCTATGCCACCAATGGGCAGGGCATTTACGCCATCGACATGACGAAGGGCGCGGAGGGCGAAGTACGTCAGTATCCCGCGCCAGAACAACTCTGGAACCTGACGTTTGCGAAACAGAATGCCTGGCGCGACCGCTTCGCCGCTGTCCCTTTTGAGGACAGGGGCGGTTACTTCCTACCTCGCTACTATCAGGACATTGCCATCGAGAGTGTCCTAGCGGCCATTGTAGCTGGGAAGGATCGCATCCTGCTCACTCTTGCTACTGGTACCGGCAAGACCTTCATCGCCTTTCAGATTGGTTGGAAACTCTTCCATAGCCGTTGGAACTTGAGTCGCGAACCATCCCGCCGTCCACGCATTTTGTTCTTGGCTGACCGCAACATCCTCGCCGATCAGGCGTACAACGCCTTCTCTGCGTTTCCCGAGGATGCGCTGGTGCGAATCGAACCGGGCGACATCCGTAAGAAAGGTAAGGTACCCAAGAACGGTAGCCTTTTCTTCACGATCTTCCAGACCTTCATGGCTTCGACAAGCTCAGCCACCGGGTCTCAGTCTAACGAGGGGACATATTTTGATGAGATATCCGAGATCAAGGATGCCTTTGGCTACATGTATCTCCTCGAATGCGCAGATGGGAGCCTTTACACAGGGAGCACTACAAACCTGCGAATTCGTCTACAGCAGCACAATGACCAAGAAGGCGCACGGCACACTGTCGCGCGCGGGCCGGTCAAACTCATCTATTACGAGACCTTCGACCGCATTGATGAGGCATTTGCTCGGGGAAAGCAGGTGCAAGGTTGGGGCAGAGAGAAGAAGACCGCACTGATCAAAGGCAACATCGATCTCCTGAAACAATTGTCACGGGGCAGATCGGTCCCTGAGCCTGTCGAAGG
>JAKDNQ010000522.1 GCA_030456405.1 Nitrospira sp. | reverse complement strand
CTTTCAGCCGCACAGGTGGAAGACGGGATCGTCGCAATCGTCAACTCCGACCTCATCATGCTGTCTGAGATCAAGCGGGAACTCGCGTCGGAGCGGGAGCGGATTCAGAAAGACTATCGCGATGACGCGCTTGCGCGCCGCCTCAAGACAGTGGAATACACCACGCTGACCTCGATGATCGAACGCAGGTTGCAGCTCCAGGAAGCCAAAACGCGAAGCGTCACGGTCACCGATCAGGAAATCCAGCAAGCGATTCGGCAGATGAAGCAACAGGGAGAAACCATCGACGAGACGAACCCGGCAGACATGAAACGGGTCCGGGAACAAATGACGCTCCTCAGGATCGTCGACCGGGATGTGCGAAGCGCGGTGATGGTCGCAGACTCCGACCTGAAACGGTACTTCAAGGAACACCGCGATCGGTTTGCGCTCTCGGAGGAATATACGCTCAGCCAGATTCTGATCAAGCCCCGTTCACCCGACGATACGGCCGACGCAAGAGAGAAAATTCGCGAGGCGACGGCGCTGCTCAAACAGGGTGAATCCTTTGAGGATGTGGCATTACGATTTTCCGACGGCCCGAATGCCTCACACGGAGGGAACCTGGGCCTCGTACGGCAGGGAGAACTCTTGCCGGAGATTGAGCGTACCGTCGCCACCTTGGTGCCCGGCGGCATCTCGGATGTGATCGAGACCTCGGAAGGCTTTCACATCATGCGCCTGGAGGATAAAACACCCAAGCAGTTCCGCCCATATGAGCAAGTCCGCAATGAAATCCAGGGCCTCGTCTTTCAGCAGAAAAGCGAGGACGTCTTTCAAACGTGGTTGGCAAACCTCAAGAACAAGGCTTACATCGAAATCAAGTTCGAATCCGCTCTTTCAAAACCGCCCACAATCGCTCCCGTCCCTCGCCCGTTACCGATGAGTAAGGAATAACTTCGTTGGACTCGACCAATCCAAACCAATCCTGCAGCCGGCGAAGCGCGCCGACACGTTCGCTCATTTTTAACTTATCGACTTTCGTGGCCACCACGATGGGAGGCCGGCCAACGGACAGCAGCCAGGCAATCGTGTCTCTGTCCTGCTCGCTCAACACCCGGCTCTCCACCAGCACCACCACCGCGCGCAACTGTTCACTCCCGTCGAGATACTGCTCGATCAATGGAGCCCACTGAGCCCGCAGCGCTTTCGACACCTTCGCGTAGCCATACCCGGGCAAATCCACCACCACGAAACGCGCCAACCCAGGATCGTCGCTGACAATCCGAAAGAGGTTGATCAAACGGGTCTTTCCCGGCGTGCGGCTGACCTTCGCGAGACCCTTGCGCTGCAAGAGAGAATTGATGAGAGAGGACTTTCCGACGTTCGACCGCCCGATGAACGCGATTTCCGGAAGGTCACTGTTCAGAAACTGCTCTGGCCCAGCACAACTTCTGATAAACTCTGCCGAAATGATTCTCATGCGCTACCCAGCCATTCACCGATCACACAGAGCGGTATCGACACAGGCCCTGATTGTCTCTGTGATACGCAGCCTCTAATGCGGAAGTCAACCAAACAATCCCGGTTCCGCGTGACGGCATTCCTGATCATCGGACTGTGCCTCCTGGTCGGAGCGGCCCTCTTCTTCTGGTTATTGGCGATGCCGGATGTGTCGAGCTTACGCGCGACCAATCCAACCGTGACAGCGCTGATAGAAACGCGACAAGCTCAAGCGAAGGCAAAAGGACGTACCATCGAGCGGCATTGGACCTGGGTGCCGCTCTCACGTATCTCCCCTAGCCTTCGTCAAGCAGTCGTGGCTGCAGAAGATTCGTCGTTCTTTATCCACGAAGGATTCGACTGGGAAGGGATCAAAGCGGCAGCCAAGCACAATCTCGAAGCGGGCGAATTCAAGCGTGGAGGAAGCACCATTACCCAGCAGTTGGCCAAAAACCTCTACTTATCTCCAGAACGGTCTCTGTTTCGAAAGGCGCGAGAAGCGCTGATTACACGCTCGCTCGAACAGCATCTCACAAAGGAGCGAATTCTCGAGCTGTATCTGAATGTTGCCGAGTGGGGGCAGGGCGTCTATGGAGCTGAAGCGGCAACTCGTCATCACTTCCAGAAGTCCGCGCGGGATCTGACGGCCGACGAAGCCGCGTGGCTGGCGGCCATCTTGCCGGCGCCACGACGATACGATCCG
>JAKDNQ010000030.1 GCA_030456405.1 Nitrospira sp. | reverse complement strand
TGGCAAATGGCGCAACGACTTGTCCCCGGGTAAGATTTTAGATGGCGCTATACGCGTCCTTGACCTCGTAAATGCACGAGTGGTACCCTCGCCTCCCATTGTGGTTTGTTTGGTTGCTTTGGTTCATCTGGTTTGTTTCGTTCTTCGAGTTGGTCTTATTTTCAACCAAACAAACGAGACAAACCAAATAAACCAGACCAACCGGGGACACTCCATGAAATATGTTCTTCTGACCATTCTATGCCTCTGCGCCGTGCTCGTCCTGCCCACCTTCGCACAAGATAAAGAATCGCAGACAACGCACGAACTGACCCAGGCCCCGTTCTTAAAGCCTTGGACAGGAGACCTCGATGGAATGGTCAAGCGCCGCGTCATCCGCGCGCTGGTAGCGCCATCCCGCACGGCCTACTGGCTCAACGGCGCCAGGCAGATCGGGGCGGAATACGAACTGCTCAAGGCCTTCGAGAAAGAAATCAACGAAAAATACAAGACACAAGGAAAACACATTCGCACCTTTGTGACCATCATCCCGACGAGGCACGACCAGCTGATATCAGGGCTATTGGAAGGCCGAGGCGACATCGCGGCCGGCATTTTGACAATCACACCGGAACGTTTAGAAAAAGTCGATTTCGGCGAGCCGTTTTTCCGTGGCGTCAGGCAAATCGTGGTGACGGGACCGGCGTCCCCTGAACTGGCCTCGATCGACGACCTGACGGGAAATGAAGTATTCGTCCGCCGCTCGACGAGCTACTGGACTCATCTCGAACATCTCAACGAGCGCTTCGCAAAGGAGCAGAGGCCGCCGGTCATCCTCAAAGCCGCGCCGGAGGATCTGCAGGACGACGATCTGCTGGAAATGGTGAATGCCGGACTCGTCGGCGCCATCGTCGTCAACCGGTACCAGGCGTTGCTCTGGGCAAAAGTGTTTAAGAAGCTCAAGCCCCGGGAAGACCTGGTGGTGAACAAGGGGGGCGATATCGCCTGGATGATCCGCAAAGACAGTCCGAAGCTGAAAGCAGAGATTGCCGCATTCGCGAAGAACTACGGCCAGAAGTCCGACTTCGGCAAAGCCTTAATCAAAAAATACGCCGCCAGCACACGGTTCGTGAAACCTGCCTCGTCAGCATCTGAGATCAAGAAGTACCATGCGACGGTCGGACTCTTTCGCAAGTACAGCGCCACGTACGACATGGACTATTTATTGATGATCGCCCAGGGCTATCAGGAATCGCTGCTCGACCAGAATGCGAAAAGCGAAGTGGGCGCGATCGGCGTGATGCAGCTCATGCCCGCCACCGGCAAGGAAATGGCCACCGGAGACATCACGCAAGTCGAATCCAACATCCACGCCGGCGTCAAATATGTCAGCTTGATGCGCAACGAATTTTTCGGGAACGAACCGATGGATGCGCGCAACAAGACCCTGTTCTCATTTGCCGCATACAACGCCGGACCGGGCCGCGTGCAAAAACTCCGGAAAGAAGCCGAAAAACACGGACTCGATCCGAATGTCTGGTTCAACAACGTCGAGATCATTGCCGCGAAACGGATCGGGGAGGAGACGGTGACCTACGTGGCCAACATCTACAAGTACTACGTGGCATACACGCTGATCGAAGAGCAACGGGCTGCGGAACAGCAGGCCGAGGAAGAGAGAGCACGAAGCGGATTCTTGCAGACCGCTCCCACGCAATAGGGCCTCCAAAGACCCACCTTGGATCTTCAGCCTTCAACCGGAGCATCTGAGTCGTGACATCGGGCCATTTTTCATAGTTGCCTAAATCACTCCTGTTCGATATCCTGCGCGCTCTCGCCCCTTGAGCGCGCCGTCTCTTTTGAGAATTTGGAGGAGAAGGATCATGCCACACAATGCCGAACAGGCTCGATTGCTGAATGATGGTCGTAACTGGAAACGCTGGGGCCCCTACCTGAGCGAGCGCCAATGGGGCACCGTCCGGGAGGATTATAGCGCCGACGGGAATGCCTGGGACTATTTCACGCACGATCACGCGCGCTCGCGGGCCTATCGCTGGGGCGAGGATGGTCTGGCGGGAATCTCCGACGACAAACAGCAGCTCTGTTTTGCGCTCGCCCTCTGGAACGGGAAAGACCCGATCCTGAAGGAACGCCTTTTCGGACTGACGAACAGCGAAGCCAACCATGGCGAGGACGTCAAAGAATATTACTTCTACCTCGACAGCACACCGACTCACTCCTACATGAAATACCTCTACAAATATCCGCAGGCGGCCTATCCCTATTCCGATCTGGTGGACACGAACCGCCGGCGTTCTCGGAACGAGATGGAATATGAACTCCTCGATACCGGCGTGTTCGACCGGGATCGATACTTTGATGTCTTCGTGGAGTACGCCAAAGAAAGCCCGGATGACATACAGGTGCAGATCACTGCGGTCAACCGAGGTCCGGAAAAAGCCGAACTGCACCTCTTGCCGACCCTGTGGTTCCGCAACGACTGGGCAACGTGGATTGCCGGCCATGGCGAGAAACCGCTGCTCAAACAGATCGAGGGACCGGCAGGCACGAGCGCGCTGGCGGCGAAACATTCAATACTGGGCACGTACTATCTATACTGCGACGGCGACGTACCGCTGCTCTGTACCGAGAACGAAACGAACAACGAGCGGCTCTTTCCTGAATACCCGAACGTGAGCCCCTACGTCAAAGACGGCATCAACAACTATGTCGTACTGGGTCACAAGGCGGCAGTGAATCCCGACCGTCAAGGCACGAAGGGAGCGGCGCATTACCGGCAGATGGTCGGTCCCGGTCAGTCGATGACGGTGCGTCTGTGCCTCACCAACCAAGTCCTCAGCGGGCAGGGCCAGAAAGGCACAGCGGCTCCTTTCGGGCCGGCATTTACCGAGTCCCTTGCAGCACGGCTCCGGGAAGCGGACGAGTTTTACCGATCCGTGACTCCTTCCTCAGTCTCCCCGGACGCAAGCAACGTGATGCGCCAGGCTTTGGCCGGTATGCTCTGGTCCAAGCAATATTACTACTTCGATGCCGATCGATGGCTGACAGAACATCACGCTCACCCTCTCCACTCCGGCAGCCAACAGTCCAGAAATCGGGACTGGTTCCACATGATCAACGAAGACATCATCTCGATGCCGGACAAGTGGGAATATCCCTGGTATGCGGCCTGGGACTTGGCCTTTCACACACTACCGATTTCGATCGTAGATCCGGACTTCGCGAAGCAACAGATGCAACTCATGCTTCGGGGGGTGTATCTGCACCCCAGCGGCCAGATTCCCGCTTACGAGTGGAACTTCAGCGACGTGAACCCTCCGGTCCACGCCTTTGCCACTCTGTTTCTCCACCGCACTGAGCAGGCGCTGCGCGGTGAGACGGATGTGGACTTCCTCAAGTCGGCGTTCAACAAACTCTTGCTGAACTTTACCTGGTGGGTGAACCGGAAGGATCGGTTCGGCAAGAATGTGTTCGAGGGAGGATTCCTCGGCCTCGACAACATCGGCGTCTTCGACCGCAGCGCCCCTTTGCCCACCGGCGGCCACCTCGAACAGGCGGACGGCACGGCTTGGATGGCCCTGTTCAGCCAGAACATGCTGGAGCTCGCGGTGGAGCTTGTCGCCCACGACCGCACCTACGAGGACATGGTGACAAAGTTCGTGGAGCACTTCCTTTATATCGCCGCCGCCATGAACAAGCCAGGGACGGACGGCATGTGGGATGAGGAGGACGGCTTCTACTACGACTTGCTGCGGTTGCCGGACGGCAGCGCCAAGCGCCTGCGCGTGCGGTCGATGGTGGGGTTGCTCCCGTTATGCGCCACGACTGTCGTAGAGCCGTGGCAGCGGGAGATCGTTCCTCAGTCGACTATCGAGATTAGCGCGCGCCTGCGCCAGATGCCTGAGCTGCTCACATCCATTCACCCGACCGGACCCGGACATTTGGGTGTGGGCGAGCGGGGAATCATTGCCCTGCTCAATCCGGAGCGGCTCCGCCGGATCCTTTCGAAAATGCTCGACGAGAACGAGTTCCTGAGCCCCTACGGCATCCGCTCGCTCTCCAAATTCCACGAACAGAACCCCTATATCTTACACGTCGGCGGCCAGGAGTACCGGGTGGATTATCTGCCGGCGGAGTCGAACACCGGCATGTTCGGCGGCAACTCCAACTGGCGAGGGCCGGTCTGGATGCCGGTGAACGCCATGATCATCCGGGCGTTGTTGAATTTTTACCTCTACCACGGCGACAACTTCAAAATTGAATGCCCCACGGGGTCCGGCAAGATGATGAACCTCTTCGAGGTGAGCAAGGACATCGCGGATCGCCTGAGCCGAATTTTCCTAAAGGATGAACGCGGCCAACGCCCTGTCTATGGCGGGACGGAAAAATTCCAATCCGATCCCCACTGGCGTGACCACCTCCTCTTCTTCGAATACTTTCACGGCGACAACGGAGCGGGACTGGGAGCGAACCACCAGACCGGCTGGACCGGGCTCGTGGCCAAAACCATCCAGCTCTTCGGTTTGCTGGACGCCAAGCGAGCGCTGGAGGGAGGCAAGCGGTCCGCGTTCAAGGAGGCCGCGATCAAGAAAGGTACCGTATGAATACCTGGCAGAAATATCCGGTCATCTATGAGATCAACACCTGGGTCTGGCTGAGTGAGTTGAGCCGGACATACCGGAAGCCTGTGACCTTGGCCACAGTGCCAAATCAGGAATGGGATGCCCTTGCCGCTCACGGCTTTGATTCGGTCTGGCTCATGGGCGTGTGGGAACGGAGCCCTGCCGGCATCGCCACTTCGATGAGGAACCAGGGGCTTCTTGAGGATTTCAGGAGAGCTCTGCCGGACTTTTCGCCGGAGGACAACGTCGGCTCGCCCTATTGCGTGCGGCGCGACGCAGTTGAACGGGTTTCATCCGGGATTGCGCAAGGCAATCATCGAGACCGTGGGATCTATTGCCGGACAATGCGACGGCATGCGCTGCGATATGGCGATGCTGCTCATGACGCCTATCTTCGAACGCACGTGGGGACACCGCGCCGGGCCGCCTCCGGAGAAGGAATACTGGACGGAGGTGATCCAAGGAGTGCGGAAGCGTGGTGCCGATGTCCTCTTCATGGCTGAAGCCTACTGGGACAAAGAATGGGAGCTTCAGCAGCAGGGATTCACCTACTGTTACGACAAGCGGCTGTACGATCGGCTGGAGCATGGCCCGGCTGAGAGCATGCGGTTGCATCTCTGTGCCGATCTCCCCTACCAAGAGAAACTGGTGCGCTTCATCGAGAACCACGACGAACCGCGCGCCGCCACGACGTTTGCAGACCAGAAGGCGCGGGCTGCGGCGGTGACGTTCGCGACGCTGCCGGGCGCCCGGCTGTTTCACGAAGGGCAATTCGAGGGACGCCGCGTGAGGCTCCCGGTGTTCCTGCGCCGCCGTCCCGATGAAGTGCCGGACCAGAATATTCAGGGATTCTACCAATCCCTCCTTCAGACCCTTCGCCGCACAGACTTCAAGGATGGAGAGTGGACACTGTGCGCGCGGACCGGCTGGCCGGACAATGACAGTTACCTGAATGTGGTCGCCTGGTGCTGGAAAAAAGGGGCAGACCGCCACCTGATCGTCGTGAATCTTTCAGGGGTTCGTTCTCAGACGCGGGTCAGATTGCCATGGGGGGATCTCGCTGGCCGTTCCTGGCGGCTGACCGATCCGTTGCAGAAGACAGCCTACGATCGAGAGGGCGACGATCTGCAGGCATCTGGATTTTACGCAGACCTAGAGCCGTGGGGCTATCACCTTCTCTCCCGGGAACCGAATTGATCGAGTCGGAGATGGCGTCGGCTATCACTACAGTGGACTTCGATGGAAGCAGAATGGATGGAATGGCATTCGATCATCGGTTTTGTAGCGGGATTCGGCACCACTTTTGCCGCCGCCCCGGATTTGCTCAGGATGTTCAAGCAAGGGAACGCCAAAGGCATGAATCCAACCATGGCGGGCATGATGGGCACGTTTCAAATCGTGTGGGTATATTACGGGTTCTTGATCGGCTCGATGCCTGTGGTGATGTGGAATATCATTGCAGTGATGATCAACTTCATCATGGTGGGCGCGTATTTTTTCTTTGCCCGCAAGGAGAAAATGGCCGGCCTGAGATAACACGGTGGGAATGCCTCCTTTCCCGCACTAGCCACCCCGCTGCCCAGGGTGCGTTCACTATTTCCTCTTACGGCTTTGGACTACAACTCATTCGGAGGGAATCCGAGCCGCGCCATTGATGCAGCAACAAGCTCGACACATGCATCTGACGGCAGATGATAACTGACGTCCAGAAGAGATCGAGTTGATGAAATGAGCAAACCCATCGAACACAACAGCGAGACGATTATGAAGCCCACATGCAGACCAAAGCGTATGGTCAGCATGCTCAGCCTTGCCTGCTGGTGTTTTTTGGCCGGACACACGGCGCTCGCCACAGAGCCGGCGCCACAGAAAGCGGCTGGCGCGATTCTCGGCCTCGATCTCGCGAGGAAGCCGTGGACCGGCGATCTAGACGGGATGATCGAGCGGCGGGTCATCCGTGTGCTGACCGTCAACAGCAAGACTATTCATTTCCTCGATAAGGGCGTGCTGCGCGGCACTGCCGTTGAGTTTGTCCGGCTGTTCGAGGAAGAACTCAACAAGAAGCTAGCCGGCGACAAGAAACTCAAGAACAAGCATCTAAAAGTGCGGGCGGTATTTATTCCAACACACCGCGACCAATTGCTGCCGGGACTTGTGGCCGGCAAAGGCGACATCGCTGCCGCCAGCCTCACGATTACGCCGGAACGCCTGAAACTTGTGGACTTCACTGCAGCCGGTTTGAGCAACGTGAGTGAGGTCGTGGTGTCGGGACCCGCTTCACCACATGTCGCCGGCCTGGACGATCTCTCCGGCAAGGATGTCTTCGTGCGCAAGTCGTCGAGCTATTACGAGAGCCTCGTGGCTCTCAACGAGAAGTTCGTCGCCGAGAAGAAACCACCGGTGACACTCAAGGAAGCTCCGGAGACGCTCGAGGACGAAGATATACTCGAGATGCTCAACGCTGGTCTCATTCCACTCACCATCGTCAACAAATTCCAGGCGGACTTCTGGAAGCAGATCTTCCCGCAGCTCACCGTGCACGACAACGTTGCGGTTCACACGGGTGGCGAGATCGCATGGGCGATTCGCAAAGACAGTCCGCAGCTCAAGGCGATGCTGGACGAATTCGCCCTGCGCCACAAGGTCGGGACCTCGACCGGGAACCAACTCTTGACGCGCTACTTGAAGAACGTCAAATACGTCAAGAACGCGGGCTCCGAGGAGGAGCGAAAGAAGTTCATGGCGCTCGTTCAGTATTTCCAGAAATACGGTGACCAGTATGCCGTGGACTGGGTGTTGATGGGCGCGCAAGGCTATCAGGAGTCGCAGCTCAACCAGAATGCAAAAAGCTCGGTGGGCGCGATTGGAGTCATGCAGGTGATGCCCGCCACCGGCAAGGATATGAAGGTAGGCGACATCACTGAGACCGAGGCGAACATCCACGCCGGCATCAAGTACATGCGTTGGATGATCGACCACTACTACGAGAAGGAGCCGATGACCGAGCTGGACAAGGCCCTCTTCGCCTTCGCGTCCTACAACGCCGGCGCAGGCCGGATTTCGAAGCTCCGCAAGGCAGCCGCCAAGCGCGGACTGGATCCCAACGTCTGGTTCCACAACGTGGAATATATCGCGGCTGAGAAAATCGGTCAGGAAACGGTGACCTACGTCAGCAACATCTACAAGTACTATATTGCCTATCGCCTGGTTCTGGAGAGCCGGGCTTCCACGAAGGCAGCGATCGAGCAGATCAAGGGCGGGACCAAATAGAGGCTGGGTGTCTTCACGAGTTCACGCGGTCGTCCTGTCTCTTGTCCTTCAATTACGTCTGTCGGCTTCAGCCGATGGCGGCGGATCATAGTATTCCATTTCATCGGAATCAATATGGTAGGAAATGTCTCGTTGTAGTCTTGAGCGCCTTGACTTTCCCGAGAGAATGCTGGAAATATCTCGACCGATTCTGCCTAGCATAGGAGAGAACACACTTCATGACACACAGCAGCACCCCCTCTCGGCGGTTCACGAATCGGCGAAAGATCGCAGTCGTCGTATGCGTCTGGCTCAGCTTGATATTCAGTGGGCCAATCCCTGATGCCTTGGCACTGCCGGCGGCCGATGAAGTCCTCAAAGACTTGCATCTCTCAGACAGCGACCGGGACAGAATCTTAAAGGGCGAGATCCTCGATTGGTCGGCCAGTGAAGGGTCGGATCGAGAGTTGGCGATCGGCATGGCCTTCCTGGTGAAAACCACTCCGGATAATCTGGCTGAGATGTACCGAGAGGCCCTGATCCTCAAAGACGTGTCGGTCATCACGGCGCATGGCCGCATCACGGGGGAAGGCGCCATGGAGAACTTGGCCGGGGTGAAATTGCAGCCGAATGGAGAAAAGGAAGCGCGGCGTTATCTGAACGCGGAACCTGGCGATGAATTGAACCTCGACACGAAAGAAATAGCGGCGTTTCAAGCACTGAAGGCAGGAGGCGATGAGGACAACGTGCCTGTGCAAAAAGTTGAGGCCCTTGTGCGCCAGACCCTGCTGTCGCGGTACCAGGCTTATAGGGCAAAAGGGCTGTCCGGCATCGCACCCTACGAGCGTGGCAACGGGGAGCAGCGCAATGCAGGCGATGAGCTGCTCCTATCTACCAAGGAATTGAGCGGCGTAGCCAAGCATCTTCCGGCCTTCCATACATTCCTGCTCAACTATCCGAAGGGCCTTGAGAAGGCTGCGGCTAAGAACCTCGAAGAGTTCTTCTACTGGCTCAACATCGACGTATTTGGACGCCCAACCTACGTTCTGGTTCACCGCATGCTCTATCATATGGACGATGCCGCACTCGCCGTCGAGCGTCATTACTATACGAGCCACGATTACAACAGCATGCTGCAAGGCATCGCGGCACTCCCGACCAAGGACGGGACATTCATATTTTATATTGGCCGTGTCTCGACCGACCAAGTAGGGGGATTCGGCAGTTCCATGAAACATCCCGTCTCGCGAGCGATCACAGCGCCGTATATTAAGGAGATGTTCCGATCAGTTCAGAACAAAGCGGACAAGCGGTAGCGCGATTCTATCTGCGGCCAGGACTGTCGATCTGACTCTACGGCATATTGTTCACACATGGTGTTCTTTATTGTGATGTGGGAAACGCGGTCGCGCCGTTTCATTCTTACCTAAGAGTCCCGCACCATGAACAACCCGGTCCATGGTCCTTGTCGAGCGCGGTGTGACAGGCAAAACGTCTCTCTAAAGATGGATCATCGAAACTTGCCGCAATGGGAACACCAGGTAGCGCGCAACGCTGTGCGCGCGGGTTTCATACTCATTGCGCTTGCGACGCTTTCTCTCGTTGTCGCTGGAGGTTGTCCGACACCCGCAGCCGCCGCACCATCTAGAAGCGATGGTGCGAAACCTGACGCAGGGTCAAAGGAAAGTGAAGGACCTATGCTGCAGGGTCCCCCTACTGAGGAGCGCGCGCGGCTCACAGAAGCGCGAAAGCGCCTCTCGGCCATTGCCGCCGCCAACGGCACAGACCCCACCGCCATTATCGGTTTCCATCAAATCGCGTATGGGCATACAGTCTTCACCAACGGTCTGAACCTTGAGACCGCCACAGCCGTCGTCCAAGTGCCCTTTACTCCGAACTTTGCTGTCCGAGCGACATTACCCTACGTATGGGCCGATCTGGACCGGCCAGGAGGCTTCACGACGAACGGCACAGGCGACATGTTCGTTCGAGCAGGCGGGCGGGTCTATAGCAGCCCAAACCTGGCCTTGTTGGTCGGCTTCGATGTCTCATTTCCAACAGGCTCGAACGATCGACTGAGCACGGGCAAGTATGGCCTGGGACCAGGAGGCGCAGTCCGAGTCCCGCTGCCCAGGCTGCGATCGTTGTTCATTACGCTGGTACAGGACTTCAATTCCGTCGGAGGCGATCCCAGTCGCCGCGATCTCCACTTCATGCAGGTCCAGCCGTCCATCACAACCATCTGGTCCGAACGGTGGTGGACCATCGTAGGGGGGGTCTGGGCCGTGGATTGGAATAACAACAACAGAACGATTTTCAATCTGCAAGGTGAGATCGGACACCGCCTTAGCGACCGCTGGCGCCTGTTCGCCCAGCCAGGCGTGGGGCTGGTGGGGAGGGACACCCCGTCCCCGTTGGGTCTGGACTGGACGGTGCAAGTCGGCGTGCGTTGGATGTTCTCGGGCTCGCTCTTTGCCGAACGTCTCATCGAAGACCTCCCAATAAAGTGACGTGAAGTCGATTGTCTGGTTTGTTGTATTGCCCGCCCCAGAAAAACCAAACAAACGAGACAAACCTGACAAACCAAATTTAATTGCAAGGTCAGTTCTCCTGGTGCGATTCGAACGGCTGCGCTGTCCGATCGCCTCCGCTCTCGGAGCCGAACTCGGAGTATTCGCCTTCCAAGTTTACTCCGGGTATTTCAGGCACGCGCGTCACCGGTCCTGGCATATTATGTCTTGCAAGCATAATGTTTGACAAGCATCAATCATGAAGATACACTTCCGTCCATGAATATGGAATTCGTCAACCGGGATCTGGAACTACGCGAACTGGACGCTGCGGCGAAGCGTGGCGGGCTATTAGTCGTGTTTGGCCGGCGTCGCGTCGGCAAGACACGGCTCTTGCGGCAGTGGCTTGAGGCCCGCGCCGGTCTGTACAGCCAGGCCATCGAGGCGCAGCGAGACTTGCAGATTCAGCAGGTCTTCGCCGACATCCGCATGCAACTCGACACGCAGCTTGCCCCCAAGACCTGGCCTGAGTTATTCGAAATCCTCTCGCTTCAAAAACGGCGCTGGGTGCTGTGCCTGGACGAATTCCCCTATCTGACGGCGGTGGACTCATCGCTGCCGAGCCGATTGCAGAAATGGCTGGACCATTCGCTGCCACGCGGCTGCCTGCTGATCGTCGCCGGCTCGAGCACGCGCATGATGCACGATCTTTTCCTCCATCGGGCGGCGCCGCTCTACGGACGTGCGCGAAAACTTCTTCATATCGAGCCGATGGACTACCCCGCGTTTTGCGACGCCTGCAATCTTCGGCCCGACGACGCGGAGTCGTTTGAGAAATTCGCCTGTGTCGGCGGCATCCCGAAGTATTGGGAATTCGTCGAATCGGGACAGGATGCCGTGGCCCTCGCGGACTCGCTTTACTTCGATTACGCGCCCTATATGGAACAGGAGCCCCAGCGCCTCCTGCGCGACGAAGGCGTCATCGGCCTGAACGCCGTTGCCGTACTGCAAGCCGTGGGACGCGGCGCCGAGCGACCATCGGAAATCGCAAGCCGCCTCGGCACGGCACAGACGAACCTCTCGCGCTTACTCCAGCAATTGCTCGACACTTCGATCCTGACGCGCGAGCTGCCGTTCGGTGAAAGCGTGCGTTCGACTAAGAAAGTCCTCTACCGTATCCAGGACCCGACGATGCGTTTCTGGTTTCGAGTCTATTCTCCGCACCAGAGCCGGTGGCGTACCTACACGACCACAGAAAAGCGGACGCTCATTCATGGCCACGCCGCAACGGTGTTCGAGGATCTGTGCCGGGCGCGCTTTCCTGGCGCGCAGAGGTATTGGGAAGGCAATGTCGAGTTAGACCTGGTCGCGCCCGACCCTGACGACCGCCGTCGACTGCTCGTGGCCGAAGTGAAATGGCGCCGCCTGACCGTTGCAGAGCGGAAGAACGTGCTCCGCCAGCTTGAAAGCAAGTGGTCGCACTGTTCCCTGCGCCTACGCCATCGGAAAGTCCGCTTCGACGTGCTCGACGCGAGTATCCTTGCCGGATGACCATTCAAGATCCGCGCATAAGATAACCGACAACTCTGTCTCCGGTCCCTTGCACCTTTGCGGCGCGACGGCGGCTGGTTGATCTGGTTTGTTTTGTTTATTGGTTCATCTGGTTAGTTTCGTTTAACCAAACAACGAGACAAACCAAACAGACGAGACAGACCAAACAGATGTTCTTACTTCATACCGGCCAGCTGATCGATGCGCGCCTTGTCGTTACTTCTGGCCGATGTTGTGCATGAGCGGTTTGCCGGGAAGCGTGTACACGAACGGGAGCAGGTCTACGATGGGCAGCACCTTCTCGGCCACAGCCCTCCCACGATGGCTGTGGTGAAGCCGACAATCTGTCGGCGGGAGATTGTTCTAGTCATAGCCTCGTCGAAGTTTGATATCTGATGAAACATAATTTAACATCACTGCATCATGCCGAGAACCACGGTTGACATCGATATGCCTGTTCTCAAGGAGATTAACCCGCATTATTCACGAGGGTTCGTGACCCTTCGACACGCTCAGGGTCCCGAGCCCAGTCGAGGGACGAAACCGCCGAGACGCCAAGCGAGACGGGCGCGCGGAGCCGCGAGGGAGGGAAGCATACTTGAACAGTATGTTGACCGACTGAGCGGCGAGCCCGCCCGCCGTGAGGCTCGTCGTAGCGGCGTATCGGCGGTTGCAGTAGAAGCCTTCGTGAATAATGCGGGTTAAGTCTCTCCAGAAGAAGGAGCATCGCACACTGGGACAAATTGTCTCCCAGCTCCTATCCGAATCCCTTGCAAGACGGAGGGCTCCGCGGAAAGCGCCACCCTTCAAATGGACATCACGATCGATGCGGGCCGTCGTCGATCTAACGGATAAAGACGCGCTCTACGCGATTCTCGATAAGAATAAGAGGTGAGCTACTCCCTGGACGTTAATATCCTTCTGTACGCTCCGGATCGATCAAGCAGCCGACCCCGATCTGCTTTGCATGGCTTGGCCCACGCTTCTTTCTTACCTGCGGATCGCCGCTCACCCGCGAATCTTTGCACAGCCTCTCTCACCCAACGAAGCGGATTCACGGCCCGTGGAAACCTGGTCCCGGATGCCCACCTTGCAGCGTTACTTCGACAGCACGAGATCAGCACCCTCTACACCACCAACGCAGATTTCAGGAAATTCGAGTTCCTCGACGTTCGAAATCCGTTCGTGTGAATCCAGGGCGTAGACTCGCCACAACACGACGACAGAGTCGCTGCCGTGGGCCACACCCACCGGCGCAAACGAAACGGGCAAGTCGCTCGAACTTATACTCAAGGCATAAATACCCTCGATACCGCAAAGAACATCCGCCACCTCTTCACGCTCCCTGTTCCCCATGGAATGTCTTTGCCGGAGCCGGCGCGGGAGTGATCGGAAGGGAGACATTTTTGGGCGTGGAGTGGACGGTACAAGCCGGCGTGCGTTAGATGTTCCAGACCACGCTCTTTTCTGAAACACTCGTGAAAGACCTCCCAATAGGAGGACGCTAGTCAACCGCGAGGGGATTTAGAGGAGAAAACTGCGATGCAGCGGTTCGACCCCGCCTGGCGCTCCAGACTACACTTCGTGTGGGCCACTTGCTATTCTGAGATTTCATTGAAGTGAGCAGATCCCTGCCTCAAGTGTTTCTATTGGCTGTCTAATTCTCTTGTCAGTGTGAAATCCAGAGAAGGCAGAACGACCCATTGGCTTCGCCAGCCGCCGCTATACCGCTTGACCGACTCGCTTTTCGTTTTGAATGACGACGGTGGGATTAGGGCTTGGGGTAGGAATGGGCAGCCCCTTTTCTTTCAGAAGGGCCAGAAGCTCTTCCATGCCCCAACGTGCCTGGTACAGGCAATCCTCGATGGAGTGGCCTACTCCGCTGAATCCTTGAAGATCGGGGGAGTAAAACCCGAAGAAGGTGGGATCGTCAGTCGCCTCGATCACGAGCGAGTATTTGAGATTGATCATGTTACTCCTCCCGGTGCTTGAACCCAGCCGCTCTTAGGATAGCGTGGCAGGTTCAGGTCGGCACTTCCTTTGAGCCTTGATAATCAATGCGGACCAGATGCTCTATCCCAGCCTTGCCGTAATAACGGATTGAACCTTTTTCCTTGATGAGTGTGAACCCGTTGTGTTCCAACAACCTCACCAACTCAGAAAACTTCACGAAGGACCTTGGCGCGGGGTTTGGTGGCAGCTTGCATCGCTCAAAATCTCTCAACGAGTCAACGCATTATGTTCTTCGATCCAAAACCTGTCAACCCGTGGCATTCGAAGAAAGAAAATGCACCGAGATTCTTTTACACACTTCTGCGATTCGTCATTGGACCTGGTTGCGCCAGACCATGACGACCGACGTCGACTGTTCGTCGCCGAAGTGAAATGGCGCCGCCTGACCGTTGCGGAGCGAAAGAACGCGCTCCGCCAGCTTGAAACCAAGTGGTCGCACTGTTCCCTGCGCGCACGCCACAGGAAGGTCCGCTTCGACGTGCTCGACGCGAGCATCCTTGCCGGATGACCATTCAAGATCCGCGCAGGCGGGAACAGAGAACGTTGGCTCTGGTTGCTCTCGTTTAACCAAACAGATGTGAGGGTGACCCTCTCTGCTGAGACAGTTTGGAATGAGCACATATGGTGGTTCAATGGATGGTGTTCCTCACTGGCGAGATCATAGGGTTCCACATGATCCCCAGCCGGGATCGGCCACACGGTAATCGAGCCATTCCGGCGCTAGGCGCGTGTGCCACCACCGTGCTATACTCCAATCCCCGAAGGGGAATGGGAGGGTCAGAGACATGAAAGCGGTGAAATACACCAAAGACGGCGTGGTAATTCCATCGGCCTGGGTCAAGGGTTGGGGCAAACCCGTGTCCGTCCGGCGGGGAACCCACATGGTGATTTTGGAGTCGCCGGAACGCAAGGTCAGTCGTCAGCGACTCGGGCGTATGATTCGCAAGCTGCGTGGCGCCGCCCAGGAACTTGGCCCCCTCACCCCTGAGCAACTTGCCGCAGAGGTCGCGGCGGTGCGAACGCCACGTGCGCGTCGTCCTTGATACCAACATCATCGTATCCGTGCTGATGTCCATGACCAGCCCACCCGCGCAGATCTTCAACGCCGTCCGAGTAGGGCAGGTGGTTGCCGTGATGAGCGAGGCCACCTTCGCTGAACTGGAGCACGTGCTCCACCGCCCGGCTATCCAGCGATACTTCACCCACACGACGATCACGCCCTCGGCATTTCTGGCCGATCTTCGAGTCCAAGCCGATCTGGTCATCCCTGTCCCAAGTACGGCCCCCATCCGTGATGCCCGAGATCGCGTGTTTCTTGATCTGCTGACGACGGAACCCCCACCGTAATACTTTGTCACCGGCGACCAGGATTTCGAAGCCTCGCACTACAGCGGTGTGCCAGTCATCTCAGCTGCAAAGTTCGTTCGCCTGCTCACGCACCGGTAATCTCATACCAGACCCGTCCCATTACACCACGAGGGGCAGAAAAAGATGTCAGGAGCCATTATCGGCATCCTCTAATAACGAAAAGAATCCCGATAAACCTCTGAAGGGACGCGTGCCCGCGAGAACAACGCGAACCGACCAAGACAAGGAATGCGCCCAGCGCGGCATGGCGGATTCCCGCCACCCACAACACCAGGCCGCCGAGACCCGAGGCTGCC
>JAKDNQ010000136.1 GCA_030456405.1 Nitrospira sp. | reverse complement strand
CTGCCGATGGTTCGGCTGGTGCCGGGATATCGGCAGAACGTCCTCGGCAGTGAGATATGTCTACCGGGTGGGGCTTAAATTCTGTAACAAAATAACAATGGGTTATAAAAAATAGACTCTATCTTGGCTGCTGGAATGCCTCTTGCGCTTCCATACAAGCAAAGTAGAGAATCCATGTTGAAAATAACAACCGTGATTCATGCAGAATCGACAACCTTCAAGCTTGAGGGACGTCTCGCTGGACCTTGGGTGCAGGAGCTTGAACGGTGTTGGGACTCTGTCGTCGGCACGATGACGACCCACCCTCTGACTATAGACCTCTCAGCCGTGACTTATGTTGATTCAGATGGAAAAGATCTGCTGAAGAAGCTCCATCGACAAGGGGCCAGACTCGTCGCTTCCGGTTGTCTGACAAGCTGTATCGTAAGTGAGATTGTGCGCGTGGCTCGAAAGGGTGAATGTGGGAAGTGACCGGATGATGTTCGAAGGGCGATGGATGTCACGCGTCACGACACAGAATCGGGCACCGAGACTCGCGTTCTGTCTGTTCGCTGTTCTGCTCGTTCTCGGCCTTGCTGGATTACCTGGCTGCAAGCAGGAAGCGGCTTCCACACCGGCTCGTCCCATCCCGGAGGTGCCGGTGATCACGGTATCGTCCCAAACGATCGCGGATGAACCGGAGTTCATCGGGCAAACCGAAGCGTCGCGACCGGTCGAGATTCGCTCCCAGGTGACGGGCATTCTCAGGGAACGCTTCTTTGCGGAGGGGCGCGACGTCAAGCAAGGCGATCGGCTCTATCGAATCGATCCGATTCCGTTCAAAGCGGCCATGAGCAGCGCAAAAGCCAGGGTGACGCAGGCGGAGGCAAGGCTGGTGCAGGCCAAGCAGAATTTGGCTCGCTTCACGCCCTTGCTGGTGGAACAGGCGGTCAGCCAAAAAGATGTGGATGATGCTGTCGCGGAGGAGTTGGCTGCCAAGGCGGCGCTGGAGAGCGCCAAGGGCGATCGGGTGAAGGCCAAGTTCGACCTCGACAACACCCTCATCACTGCGCCTATCAGCGGTCGGATCGAGCGGAGCCGGTTCTACGAAGGGCGTCTCATCTCCGCGCAGACAGATCTACTGACCACGATCCACCAGTTGGACCCCATGTATGTGAACGCGAGCGCCCCGGAAAAGTTTGTCCTCAAACGCCTCCGGGAGCGCGCGACTCATCGAATCCAAGGCGCGACACTCTATGAACTGCGCGCCGTCATCACATTTACGGACGGCAGCGCCTATCCCCACGAAGGTAAGTTGGATGTGCTTGAAGTCGGCGTGCGCTCGGCCACCGGCACGAGGGACTTTCGCATGACCTTCCCTAATCCGGATAACGTCCTGTTTCCAGGACAGTTCGTGAAAGTCCGCATTTTGGGCGCCGTGAGAGCCGGCGTCATCCTGGTTCCCCAGAGCGCAGTCCAGCAGGGACCCAAGGGACCTATCGTCTTTGTCGTTGCAGCAGACAATAAGGTGGAGATCCGCCCGATCCACGCCACCACCTGGCGTGGCACTCAGTGGTCCATCGAGGACGGGTTACGCGAGGGAGAGCGGGTGATCGTCGCGGGATTCCACATGATCGCGCCGGGCGCGCCGGTGAAGACCATTCCGTTCAATCAATCCGACCCAGCCGCTTCCGGCCAGCCGGCAGATGCGAAGCCGGAGCAGGCACAATGATCTCGCACTTTTTTATCGATCGCCCGATCTTCGCGTCGGTCCTGTCCATCGTGATTGTCGTCGTGGGGCTGGTCGCCTTACAAGGCCTGCCTATCGCTCAGTTTCCGGATATCACGCCGCCCGTCGTCCAGATCGAGGCGGACTATCCCGGCGCGAGCGCGGAAGTGATCGCAGATTCAGTCGCGCGCCCGATCGAAGTGCAGCTTCCCGGCATCGATAATCTATTGTACTACGATTCCACCAGCACGAATGACGGACATATGACCATCAAGCTCACGTTCCAGATCGGCACGAACGTGGATATCGCGCAGGTACAGACCCAGAACCGCCAGAAGCTGGCGGAGCCCCAGTTGCCGCCCGAAGTGGTCCGCCAAGGCATTTCGGTCAAGAAAGTGTCGCCGGACATGCTGGCAGTCGTCGCGCTCAGTTCCAACGATCCCACGAAAGATACGGTCTTTATCTCCAACTACGCGTTCCTCAACGTGATCGATAATCTCAAACGATTGCCTGGCGTCGGAGACGCAGTGGTCTTCGGCGGACAGAATTACTCGATGCGCTTGATCTTGGACCCGACCAGGATGGCGCAGCTCAGCCTCACGCCCACCGACATTGCCAATGTTGTCCGCGAACAGAATCGAGACTTTCCAGCTGGGAGGATCGGGCGGGAACCGGCGCCGAAAGGCACCGAACTGACGATCCCGGTGATCACACAAGGCCGTTTTACGGAGGTGAAGGATTTCGAGGAGATGATCGTTCGGGCGCTCCCCGACGGGTCGATGATCCGTCTTAACGATGTAGCCAGGATCGAGCTGGGCGCTCAATCCTATAGTCTCGAGGGCCGGTGGAACGGCAAACCGAACGTGTTTCTCTTGACCTTCCTGTCGCCCGGGGCCAATGCTCTCGACACGGTGAAGCGAGTCAGGAAGGAAATGGACGCGGTATCGAAGAGCTTTCCATCCGGGGTCTCCTACGATATTCCATACGACACGACCAAGTTTATCGAAGTGTCCATCGAAGAAGTCGTCAAGACCCTAGCGGAAGCGATGGCGCTGGTCATTCTCGTCGTGTATCTGTTCCTCCAAAGTTGGCGCGCGACGTTGATTCCAGGCGTGGCCGTGCCGGTCTCCCTCATCGGGACCTTTGCCGGCATGCAGGCGCTCGGCTTTTCGATCAACACCCTTACCCTCTTCGGGATGGTCCTTGCCATCGGGATGGTGGTCGACGACGCCATTGTGGTGGTGGAGAACGTCGAGCGCCATATGGGAGAGGGACTCTCGCCGAAGGATGCCGCCAAGAAGGCGATGGATGAGGTGACGGGTCCTGTGATCGCGATTGTACTTGTCCTCTGTGCCGTATTTGTGCCGGTTGGCTTCTTGGGCGGGATCACCGGAGAGCTATACAAACAATTTGCCATCACCATCGCGATGTCCGTCATCATCTCCGGGGTCACCGCCCTCACGCTGAGTCCAGCCCTCTGTTCCTTGGTGCTGAAGCCAGGCCACAGCCAACACAGAGGTTTTTTCGCGGTCTTCAATCGATTCTTCGGTTGGACGCAGGCTCGCTATACGGCCGTCGTGGGGACGATCCTCAACCGATCGGTCTTATCTATGGCCCTCTTCGGCATCATCGGCCTCGTCGCCGCCGGGTTATTCAAGACCATTCCCTCCAGCTTCTTGCCGGAGGAAGATCAGGGCTACTTCATCACGATCGTCCAGCTTCCTGACGGCGCATCGAAGCAACGGACCGATGCGGTGCTGAGTAAAATTGAAAGCTACTTCCTCTCAGTTCCCGTTATCCATTCGACCGATGCGCTGGTCGGCCAGAACTTCGTCTTCGGCACCAGAGGGCCGAATTCGGCGACGATGTTTCTGCCCTTGCATGACTGGGACGAACGGCAGGCCCCCCAAAACCACGTGAAGGCCCTGATCGGCGCCGCATATGGAGAGTTCGCGAAAATTCCTGAGGCGCTGATTTTAGCCTTTAACGCCCCGGCCATCCGAGGACTCGGCGCCACGGGCGGGTTTTCCCTCCAGCTTCAAGATCCTAGCAGCGGGGACTTCAACAAGTTCGCCGCGGTGACCCAAGAGTTTCTCGCCAAAGCCAGACAGCATCCGGCGATCGGAGCGGTCGGCTCCAGTTTTCGCGTGAGCGCGCCACGAATCTTTGCGCATGTGGACCGGGAACGAGCCAAATCGTTGGGCGTGCCGATCTCCGAAGTGTTCGACACATTGCAGGCCTATTTCGGCAATCTCTACATCAATGACTTCCTCAAATTCGGCCGTGTCTATCGGGTGCAAACGGAGGCCGAGGCGCAATTTCGATCCTCGCCCGAAGATATCGCCAAGATCTATGTGCGCGCCGTGAGTGGACAGAGATCCACGATGATTCCGCTCGATACCGTGGTGACGACGGAATTCACCAGTGGACCGGATCCGGTCACCCACTTTAATGGATATAATACGGCTCTGGTCTTGGGAGCCGCGGCGCCGGGGTACAGTTCAGGGGCGGTGCTCGATGCGCTGGATCAGGTGGCCAAGGAGGTGTTAATTCCACGAGGATATGGGATCGATTGGAGCGGGATCTCGTACCAGGAACGCATGGTCGGTCAGCAATCTCTGTTTGTCTTTGGCTTCGGCTTGCTGATGGTGTTTCTTGTGCTGGCCGCACAGTATGAGAGTTGGGCCGTGCCATTTGCCGTGCTCCTCGCCGTGCCCTTTGGCGTGTTCGGGGCCTTGTGCGCCGTGTGGGTGATGGGAATGTCCAACGACATCTACTTCCAAATCGGATTGGTCACGCTGATTGGACTCTCTGCAAAAAACGCCATTCTGATCGTCGAATTCGCGAACAAACGCTATGAAGCCGGACAGTCCTTGGTCGATGCCGCGATGGAAGCCGCCAGGATTCGGTTCAGGCCGATCATCATGACCTCCATGGCGTTTATTCTGGGTGTCGTGCCATTGGTCCTCGCCAGCGGCGCGGGCGCAGCTAGTCGCAATTCCATCGGGACCGGCGTATTTGGCGGGATGCTGGCGGCCACGTTCCTCGCCATCTTCTTTGTGCCGTTGTTCTATGTGCTCATTCGCAAGTTGACTCAGGGAAGGCGGCGGCCGGTCACGGCGCAGAACCAACCGGCCGTCCCGCTGGTGTCGTTGAAGGAGGAAACCTAACGTGCGTACTGTACTGGTTATCGGGTTCTCGTGTTTCTTCCTGTCCTGCGCCATGGGACCGGATTACCAACGACCCAAGACGGACACGGGTGACGCGTTTCGCATGGCAGAGAGTTCGATCAATATGTCGACGCTGGCCAACCTGCCCTGGTGGGACCTCCTGCGAGATGAACAGCTACAATCCTTGATCAAGGTCGCACTGGCCGAAAACAAGGATTTGCGGCAGGCGGCCGCGACGGTCGAGGAGTTTCAGGCCCGTGCGTACATTGCGAAGACCGATTTCTTCCCCGGCGGTATGGCCTCGGGAAACGCTCCTGTATTCGGGCGCGAGACGGTCTTCCTCTTTCCGGGGTTCGCCAACCCATTCAACTATTTCCTCCAAGCGAATCTGGCGTGGGAAATGGACATTTGGGGACGCATTCGGCGATCGCACGAAGCGGCTCGCGCAGACCTGCTCTCGAAAGAAGAAAATCGCCGCGCGGTGATCATTCAACTGGTGAGCGCGGTCGGTGAAGCCTACTTCAATCTCCTCCAGTTCGATGCGCAGCTCGATATTGCGAAGCGGACGCTGCAATCCTGGGAGGAATCGGTCCGCATTTCGCAGGCCCGTCTGAGACAGGGACTGAGTTCCCGCCTGGATATGGACCAGTTCGAGGCGGAAAGGGCCGGCGCCGCGGCGCGCCAGGCCGAAATCGAACGGCAGATGGTCCAAGCAGAAAACCACTTGAGCGTGCTGCTTGGCCGCAAACCCTTTGCCATTACGCGTGGGCGGCCATTGCATGAACAGGTCATGCCTCCCGATGTTCCGGCCGGGTTGCCCTCGGAACTCTTGCAGCGACGGCCCGATCTGCTGCAAACCGAACAACAGCTCGCGGCCGCCACGGCGCGCATCGGCGCGGCGAAGGCCGACCGGTTCCCCAAAATCTCGCTCACCGCCCTGCTCGGCGCGGCCTCCCCCCAGTTGGGGAGCTTCTTTTCCGATCCCGCCTCCTTTTACACGGGGGGAGCCGGGTTTACCGGTCCGCTCTTGAACAGTCAGGTGCTCGGGTTTCAGCAGGACGCGGCCGAGGCGCAAGCCAAAGAGGCGCTTGCACAATATGAGCAGCGTATCCTTGTCGCTTTCCGCGAGGTGGAGGATTCTCTCATCGCCGTCCGCACGGCAAAAACTCAGAACGAAGCCCAACAACAACAAGTCACGGCGCTGCAGTCGGCGGAGAGGCTGGCTGAACTCCGTTACAAAGGCGGGCTGTCAAATTATCTCGACGTGCTCGTGACTCGGCGCAATCTGTTCGCGGCTGAATTGGCCATGACCAGTTCACGCCG
>JAKDNQ010000521.1 GCA_030456405.1 Nitrospira sp. | reverse complement strand
CCGATCATCGAAGGAGAAGGATCGCGTGATGACTGACTTTGTCACTGTTGCAAAGATAGAGGATATTCCTCCGGGTACCGGACAGACCATCGAAGTCCACGGAGTCTGGATCGCCCTGTTTAATATTGAAGGATCCTTCTACGCCATCGACAACACCTGTCCTCATGCGGGAGGACCGCTCGGAGAAGGCCATCTAGATAGCTGCGTCGTCGAATGTCCGTGGCACGGATGGCGATTCAACGTGCAAACCGGCGAGCGACCTGAAAACTCCGCTATCACCGTCGCCTGCTGTCCCGTCAGAATCGATGGAAATCAGGTGCAAGTCGCATTGCCGGAGAACTTCACCTAACCGGTTTGTCTGGTCTATCTGGTCTATTCGGTCTATCTGGTCTGTCTGGTTCATCTGGTTAGTTGCGTTCAACCAAACACACGAGACAGACCGAACAGACCGAATAGACCAGACAGACCACTCTTTCAACATCCTGCTACGGTGCAACATCCGGCTCTTTGGGTGTAATCCCATCAGCAGGTAGCGACGCAGCATTGACCTTCTTCAATGCGAGATCCGCATGCCAAATGAATTCCCGCTCGAACCATTGGCCTGTTGTCCCTTGATCTCGCATCCACACACGTATCTCATACCGGTCTCCCTCCATATGCGCCACCCGCCACTCACCCAATCGAGAAACCCGATTGCGCTCACTCATTGAACGCACATGCTCCGTCATGGCTTGAAGAATAGTGGGATAACCCTGGGCCCGATGATGTTGGACCAGTGTGAGAGCCTCAGCGGCACGACTGTCGGCGATGGGATTGAACGATGGGGGCCTCATCCAGAGGTAATAGCACGCACCCAACACGAGCACTGCCACAACGACATAGTGAATGATCTTCACAATTAGGGCGAGGAATGTGGAAGGCGGGTCGAGTAATAAGTCTCTGGCATACGCATCCGACAACCAGCGTTTGATGGGACGACGCGACACCCTACATCACTGCGCTGCATCTTAGGAAGAGCACCGGCGCGATGTCAATCCAACCATCCACGAGTCTACTCGAGTGCCCTGGACGCGCCTTGTACGTGCGAAAGCGGTTATGTTACAAATGACGCATGGGTCGAACATCTTGCGTCGGTTGGCGCTGAATCACCGATGAAGTTCTTTCTCTACGGGGACCACCTGAACCCGACACAGCTGAAACGTCGCGCTCCGGAACATCAGTTTGTGATGCTGGCCACTCTTCCCGAACACACCATTACATTCTGCCGATGGTCCTCACAATGGCGATGTGGCCTCGCCAGCGTAACCCCGTCGCCAGGCGAACAGGTCTGGGGAGCGATTTTCGATGTCACCGATGAAGATCTCAAACTGATGGATCGATTCGAAGAGGATGTCCCTCCAAACACATTCCGCCAGGTCCAAGTCAGCGTGCTGACGGAAGCCGGAGAAAAAATACCCGTCACCACCTATGCCGCCAACCCCATCGGCAAATTCAAACCCAAAGCACACTATCTTGATTGGGTCATGAAAGGCCTCAGGCACTGGAAGCTACCAGACGAGGCCATTGAAACATGGAAGTCATATGCGCCGCAGTAACATAGCCTTCAGCCCACAGCGATCAGCTTTCAGCTCTGTCTTGAAGATGACTGAATGCTGATGGCTGAGAGCTGACAGCTTTTTATCGACCATCAAAGGAGAACTCATGCCGAAACCCAAGTATCACATCGTCGTCTGCACCAACGCCCGTCCCCCAGGCCATCCAAAACCCTCCTGCGGCAGCGCCGGATCGGCATCCATTCTCATGGCCTTTAACATGGGCCTCATGCAGAAGGGTGTGATGCCTGGTGAAGTCCTTGTCAGTGGGTCTTCCTGCCTTGGCCCTTGCGAGCAGGGGCCAACCGTTGTCGTCTATCCGGACGCCATCTGGTACTCCAAAGTGACCGAAGCGGACGTGGCGACAATCTTGGACGAGCACATCAAGGGAGGCAAGCCGGCAGCCAAGCTGAACCCAGACTCAGTCTGGAAGTAGGTCGAGACTAAGGCCACGGTTGAAGGAAGATGAGCAGCCCCACCGCGCAGGAACACAAATCCCACACGCCCAGTTCCATCGGGTGCGTGGTCATTACTTGCAGCGATACTCGCACGACCGAGACCGATACAAGCGGCTACCGCATCATGCACCTGCTCAAAGATGCCGGCCACTCAGTCATCG
>JAKDNQ010000135.1 GCA_030456405.1 Nitrospira sp. | reverse complement strand
CGTCCGCTGAGGCAGCCTTGGGGAGGCCAAGAATCTGATAGTAGTCGCGTGATGTCGTTGCCATGGAGGAGGACCCGGACGTTAACCGTCACTCGTCATTCGATCCCAACAACTCAGCACTCAGTACTTCTAAAATGCAGCTTACGGGGTCAGAGAAGACTTTTCAAGACGGGAGCGTATGGCATATGGCTGACATCTGAAATGGGGCAGGGGCTTATGGCGAATGGCTTATGACTCTGATCCGAATACGTGCTATAGGCTATACGCTCCTTGCATCGCTATCAGCTCTTCGCCCCGCCCGCCCGTGCCATCATCTTGCAGTAAGAACAGACCTCGGCGGTAGTGGGTTGACTGCATGAGGCGCAGGGATGGAGGACGGCCCGGTCTTTCTCCGTCATGGTGGTCGCCGTAGGCTGTTTCTTGCGCTGCTTGTCGAGAAAACCCCAGTAGAACGTCTGCTTCGTGCCAGGCGATTCGGTCTCCAGACGATTCAGGACTTCCTTATACTGGAGCATCTTGGAGCCCTTCGCCATGGGACATTCCTCGACGATGTAATCGATCCGGTTCAACACCGCATAGGCCGCAAGTTCACGTTCCGAGAGCCGAAAGAGAGGTTTCACCTTCTTGGCAAATCCTTCCACCGAGGCCGGCAGCGAGGGCCCCTGTTTGTCGAGATATTCTTCCTGCCAATGCAGCACGTTGCCCAAGAGCCGGGCCGCTTCGTCATCGAGGTTGTGGCCTGTGGCCATCACATCGTACTGCTGTTCGATCGCCACGCGGTTGAATTGGTAGCGTTTGATCGTGCCGCACGTCGAGCAGGTCGGGCGATGGATGAGCTGAGCCAGTTCCTTGATTCCCGCTCCGGCTTCTTGCTCGACGGTATGGAGGTGCAATGTGGCGCCATGTGAAGCGGAGACTGCCTCGGAGAATTTCGTGACCTTGGCATGCGACTGCTCGGAATAGGCTCCAATGCCGAGATTCACATACAGCGCGTCGGCGCGATAGCCGAGCTTGAGTAGAATGTCCCAGAGCGCGAGGCTGTCCTTCCCTCCGGATACCGCCACGAGAATCCGGTCTTCTTTCCCGAACATCCACTCCGACTTGATCGCCCGCGCCACCTGATCGTGGACGAAACCGTTGAAGCAGCCTTTGCAAAAGGCCGCATTGTGGCGAGGAAGGCCGATGACCGCTTTGGTTTTACATTTGGTGCAGTGCATAGGAGGTGATCTTACGAGTGTCGCCGAGAAGAAAGCAAATACCGCAGCTAATCTATGCTGGATACTATTTTGCGTATTGGGAACTTGTACGAAACGAAACACTTCTCGAGAGAAGAGGACTCCAGATAGGTCTTGGCGACTTGAAGCGGTCCAGGAATGGGGGCGCCCGGCATATTTCACGTCACAAGATAGTGCTCTAAGCTTGTGGTGCGCGAGGATGTGTTCAGCGACAATTAGAATTGCGGGATAACGACAATTAGGGAAGGTCTGATTAATTCACGTTTGCCCTGAGCAATCTATTCATGGGGTGGTCCACAAGGGGCACCCTGTATCGGCACGAGATCATCCGAAGCATCTTTGTCCCGTCCGCCTGTCCGGTAGAGCCATACGGCTCGACTTGCCGCTGATTTTCACCGCCAACGAGCCGATTTTTGCTCGCTGAACGACACGATTTTCATCGGTACCCTTCCTACCTGAGGAAACCAAAAACATGCAGGAACTGGCCTCCTAAACGATTACAGAGTATCGTAGGGACAGGCCAGCTTGGCCATCAGGAGAATGTGGAGAATGCGTTCGTGAGCACTGCCGCGCTCTATGATAAAGATCGGTCCGTTGCCTTTTACGAAGAACGGTATTCGGGCGGTTCAGGCTATATGGAGGAGTGGCCGATCGAGAAGAAACGCCGCGTGTTCGATGTCATCCGGAGCCTTGGGCTTCCCCGCGAGGGAGAGGCCATCGATTTTGGTTGCGGGAACGGCATCTTCACGGATGTGCTCAGGCAGGCGTTGGCGCCAGGGTGGAAGGTCTACGGTGTCGATGTCAGTGAGGCCGCTGTCGAACGCGCGAGAACACGATATCCCGACTGCGCCTTCTGTCTCGCCGACGATCCAGGGTTCATCGGCAAGACATTCGATTTTGTCTTTACGCATCACGTGCTGGAGCATGTCTATGACGTAGCTCAGGTGCTGAATGAGATCACGGAGCGGGCCAAGCCGCGTTCGACGATGCTGCACATCCTGCCCTGCGGGAATGCAGGCAGCTTTGAACACTCCCTTTGCCTCCTGCGGAATGACGGGATCGACACGAGCCTGGAGAATCGGTTTTTTTTCGAAGATGAAGGACATGTGCGGCGCTTGACCTCTGCGGAGTTGTGTCGACTCTGTCACGACAGAGGTTTTGTCTTGGCGGATGAAGGCTACAGCAATCAGTACTACGGTGCCATCGAGTGGATTACGGAAGCCGGGCCTCGTTTTATCGAGATGCTGACGGATACGACTCAGGCCGTCGGCCAGGAAGCGAGAGGACGATTGAAGGCCATCCGTTTCAGGCTCATGCTGTACTGGCGCCTGAGACGCGTGGTGTTTGAGCTCGAAAGTCGACTGGCCAGAACCCCGAAGACGTGGCGTAATTATGTTGCGATGATGCTCCTCGCGCCTCTGTACCTCTCCTCCAAGCCAATCGATTGGTATTTGCGGCGCAACGCCAGTGCCGAATGGAAGACGCGGAAAAAAGAGCCCAACGGCAGCGAAATGTATCTCAGTTTCACTCGCTGAACGGGAGAGGCTTCGGACGCGTCGGAGTGAATTGCCGGGGTCGTCAACTCGTTGCCAGCCTATCGGTTCTGAAAAACAAGCCATCAACCTAATACATTTCATCGGTATTCTCATTTGACCAGCCATTTTCAAATTCGACCAAATGGAATCTCATTTTTTCTAACAAGGGCAGCATATCTAACAACAAGAGTTCGCCATGATAATTTCGCACGAACGACATCTCCAGCTTAAGCCCAATCACGCGTCGCAATTCGCTGCCAATCCCATCGATCTCTACATTTTCGGTGAGGAGCCACCGGAGATGACGGGACGTATTTCCACCTGGTCCTGATCGGACAGCATCTCGTCTTCGGTGACGAGATCGTCGCCTTTGATCACCAAGTGCGCTTCGACGACGAGGTTCAACTCGCGCAAGAGGTCCTTGACCTTCTTGGGGCCTTTGATTTCGACGGTTCTGGCAGGGTGGTTCAGTTGGACATGCATGCGAGGATGATAAGGCCGGCGTCCAAAAGATTGCAAGAAAGCATTCAGCCGTCAGCTCTAGGCGCTGAATCAGTTTGTGCTGCGAACAGACAACAGACGATGTTAAATCCCTGCTTCCCGCAGAAACTTCGCTGATTCTTCCGGCGACACAGGGTTGATGTAGAAGCCTGTTCCCCATTCAAACCCGGCTACTTGCGTGAGCTTGGGAATGATTTCGATGTGCCAGTGGTAGAAATCCCCGGTCTTCTCGTGGAGAGGAGAGCTGTGGAGGATAAAGTTATAGGAGGGTTTCGCGAGGACCTTATCCATCCGACGTAGCGATTCCGAAAGAATCGGCGCGAGAAATTCGAATTGTAACTTCTGGCTTTCTTCGAAGTAGCCCGCGTGGCGTTTCGGGAGAATCCACATTTCGAAGGGAAAACGCGGGGCATAGGGGGTGACGCACACGAACTCGGGGTTTTCTGCCACGATGCGATCGCCGTCAGAAAGGTCCTGCCGGAGAATGTCGCAGTAGATGCAGCGCTCTTTTTGCTCATAATGGGCCCGGCAGCCCTCGATCTCCCCCAGAACGCTGGTGGGAATGATCGGTAGGGCGATGAGCTGTGAGTGGCTGTGCTCCAATGTGGCGCCGGCTGACGCGCCATGATTTTTGAAAATCAGGATGTATCGGAACCGCACATCTTTCTTCAGATCGATCATGCGATCGCGATAGGCCCACAGCACGTCCTCGATCCGCTTTGTGGGCATGTCGGCCAGACTATCGGTGTGGTTTGGGGTCTCGATGATGACTTCATGGGCGCCGATCCCATTCATGCGATCGTAGAGGCCGAGGCCCTGGCGGTCTAGAGTGCCTTCGATCTGGAGCGCGGGGAACTTGTTCGGCACGACACGCACGGTCCAGTTCGGGTTATTGGGTTCCACCGGCTGCGACCGGTAAGCCATAATCTCTTTCGGTGTCAGTCGTTCCTGCCCTGGGCAAAAGGGGCAGAGAGTTGCGGCCAACGATCTGGCGCTGTGCACGGGGGTGAAGTCGTGAGGCCGAGCGCTACGTTCCGTCGAAATAATGACCCACCGGCCGACAATCGGATCACGTCTTAGATCAGGCATGGGATCTCCTGAGCAATGTTAAATGTGTAATGTTGAAAGTTGAATTGACCAGGAAGAATTGCCAGGTGCATGTAGGAGTGCCACTCTTGTAATTCATCATTGAACATTCAAAATCGATCATTCAGCGCCGTGCGCTGCTTACACTCGCCACAGATTCGCTTCAAACTCCGGACCGGGAACTTGGAAGGTCGCAGGCTTGTGGTGCGGGTAGCGCGAGACTTCCAGATGATGTTCCAACACCAAAATGGTCATGTGGAATTCCTGTCCGGCTGCGAGCTGTACGTCCTTGAATGGGACAGCCAGCTCGACAATCTTTTGATGACAGATTGATTGGTAGGAGCCGATTTCCTGCCGCGATCCGTTTGCCGGTTTCCGTAAGAGCAGGAATTGGATTGACCCTGATGGCTCAAGTGAAAACGAGAGGTAATAGAGATCTTCAGTTATCTGCAACTGCAGTTCGACCGTGAGGCCTGCCTGGCGTGGCAGTGATTGCTCATCCGGATCGAGCCGGAGATACAGATGGTCGAGGCTCCAGCCGAATTGAATATCGGTCAATATCCCTTCGGCTTTCCACATCGCGCCGAGCGGCGGCTGAGTCTTGATCTTGCCGGCTCCGCGCCATTCGAAAAAGTCGGTCACCTGTCCATCGATGGAGGGGGCCAGCAAGGCGAGCGGCATCGTCACGAGGTCCGCGTCAGGCAGGCCACCGAGAAGACAGATTGGCTGATTCAACTGCTCCGGTGGCGTGAGGCCTGCAATCGTCCACACGTTCCGAAGGTGGGTTCGAAAGAGCCGGTCGAACTCTGCTTTGTAGTCGGTATCGAAGTCGTCTCCATACCACCAGAACCAATCGCTGCCTTCGGCGGCATACAGTTCGTCCCAGGCAGCTTGCGCGCGATCTGAGGGGAGAGAGGAAGAAATCTCCGCAAGGCGGGATCGAGTCTGGCTCACGAGATCCCATCCTCGATTGTCTTCCTGGTGGCCGATCCAGATCTTGTAGTCCTGATTGATCCAGGAACCTGAATGAAGGTGACTGATCCGATGTGTGGCCGGCGAGGCTTGGAGCGCTTCGGAGATCGTGGAGGTGGTGGCGCGAACGGCGCCGCTATCGAGTGCGCCGGTCGAGCAGGCCATGTAGAGGAGGGAGAGAAACTGTTCGCCTCCTTCATGATAGTGCTCCCACGGGTTTTCACCGTCCAGCACAATCGCGATGGTGACCTGTTCTTGCGGCGTATCGTACATGATCTGGCGCAGCCGGCGAAGGACATCCTCGGCGGCCATCTCAGGAGTAGTCTTGTGGTAGACGAATCCGAAGGCATCGGAGAGTTCCCGATCGCGAAACAGTATCGTGACGTTGTGGTCCTCAGGTCCAACCTGGTACGGCTGATAGAGATCCCGGTGGCGTTGCCAGGGTTGTTGGGCGGCGTCGAGCGAGCGGGCGAGGATGCCTTCGTCGGTTGCCAGCCAGCGCAGTCCGACCTTTGGCAACATCGGAATCAGTTCCGGACAGACGGAGCCTTCCGATGGCCAGAGGCCCACAGGGGGGCGACCGAATGTGGCGCGGTGAAACTCGACGGCGCGCTGCAGCTGCGCCTCCGCATCGTCCGGCGCGCGGAACCGCGAGGGGAGTGGGAGATCCGGCCTGGCGCGTCGAGTGAAGTCGGTGTCGATGACAAGCGGCAGGATCGGATGAAAGAAGGGGGTCGTTGTCAGCTCGATTTGCTCCCGTTCCATCAGTTGTCGATAGAGCGGAATAATGTCCCGCACGGCCACGAGCTGGAGGGCCAACACTTCTTGCTTTTCTTCTTCCGTGAAGCCTCGATTTTTCTTGCGCAACGCAGCCAGGCGGGGAT
>JAKDNQ010000520.1 GCA_030456405.1 Nitrospira sp. | reverse complement strand
CCCCCGCCAACGTCGGGCCGCGACTTCGCGAACAAGATGCAGAACGTCGCATAGCAACGCGAGACAGGCGAGACACGAAGTGCGAAGTTCTGGGTTCGAAGTTTCGAACACGTCCGCCTTCAGTCTTCAGACCACCTCACCCTTCCCGCTTTTCCCGCCAGTCTCGTCCGTCTCGCGTGAGTCAGGTATCGGCGATTGCAGCAGAAGTGTTCATAAATAATGCGGGTTTGAACCGACACGACAATCACAGAGGAATTTGCGGGTCGATTTCCAGTAATATGCCGGTCAGTATACTCATTAGTTAGGCCGCATGAACCATACCATTCGACTGGAGGTGAATTGAATAAGAAGCGGCGAATCGACCGGCGGCCTGATTGAGCCGATGCTGGACCATCACCCTAACTAGAAGGAGGATACGATGGCGAAGGTGGTTTGCGTACTATACGACGATCCTGTAGAAGGATACCCTCGGTCTTACGCCCGTGATGGTGTTCCCAATCTGGAACGCTATCCGGACGGGCAGACGCTACCGACCCCGCAGGCGATCGATTTCACGCCAGGGGAGCTTCTGGGTAGTGTTTCCGGGGAACTCGGGCTGCGCAAATTCGTCGAGGGGTTGGGCCATACGCTGGTCGTGACCTCCGACAAGGATGGCGCGGACTCCGTTCTTGAACGGGAACTGCCAGATGCAGAGATCGTGATTTCCCAACCGTTCTGGCCGGCCTACCTGACGGCCGCGCGGATCGCCAAGGCGCCCAAGCTGAAGCTGGCCATCACGGCGGGGATCGGCTCGGACCATGTCGATCTTCAGGCCGCAATGGATCGGGGCCTCACGGTCGTCGAAATCACCTACAGCAATAGCATCAGCGTCTCCGAGCACGTCGTGATGATGATCCTCTCCCTGGTACGCAATTACCTCCCATCATACCAGTGGGTGGTCAAGAAAGGCTGGAACATCGCCGACTGCGTCGCGCGGTCCTACGACCTGGAAGGGATGGCCGTCGGGACGGTGGCCGCCGGGCGCATCGGACTGGCCGTTCTGAAGCGACTGAAGCCATTCGATGTCCATCTGTACTATACGGACAGGCACCGGCTTCCGGAGGCGGTCGAGCAGGAACTCGGCCTGACCTACCATCCCACCGTAGAGTCGATGGTGCGCGTGTGCGATGTGGTCACGATCAATTGCCCGCTGCATCCCGAAACCGAGCACATGTTCGACGACAGGCTCATCGCCAAAATGAAGCGCGGCGCGTACCTCGTGAATACGGCGCGCGGCAAGATCTGCGACCGCGATGCCATCGCGCGGGCGCTGGAGAGCGGGCAACTGGCCGGCTACGCGGGCGACGTCTGGTTCCCCCAACCGGCGCCCCAGGATCACCCTTGGCGGACCATGCCTCACCACGGAATGACGCCGCACACGTCTGGCACGAGCCTGTCGGCGCAGGCACGCTACGCCGCAGGGGTCCGCGAGGTTCTGGAGTGCTGGTTTGAAGGCCGTCCCATCCGCAAGAACTACCTGATTGTCGATGGCGGCAAGCTAGCTGGGGCGGGAGCCCATTCCTACAGCGCCGGCAATGCAACCGGTGGCGCGGACGAGGCAGTACGGTTCAAAATGAGAACACCGGGGTCGGACTCGAATTAACCACCCTTCTGAATCTCGGTGGTCAAGTCCCGGCCCAACAATGGCTTGCAGGCGACCGCTAATAGCCCCCACTCGTTCCTCGCTGCGGCTATCAGCGGCGCCTGAAGCCTAGCGTTGGGCGAAAAAAATGGGGCGTGCCGTTAGGCACGCCCCCTTACTCTTAGTGCAGTCAGCTGACAGAACTGGTTACTTCAATGCGTCGATGCCGGCGCCGAAGTTAATATGAAAGGCCGCGCCATTCATCACCAGAGCAGGCACCGACTTGACGCCGGCTGCTTCGGCTTCTTTCACACGCCCTTTGCTGGTGCCGAGATGGACGTGTTCCACGTCATACTTCGACGGATCCAGAGCGTTGGCGACGCTTTGCTCGGCTGCGACGCACACGGGGCATCCTGCGTGATAGAAAATCGCTTTGCTTTTCATGATGGTCTCCTTTCAGCTGTAACGGGTTGAGTGTGAGTACTGTTTTTGCGACAGGGTAGAAACAGCGCCAGGCTTAGAGTAGCAGGCACGTTCGGTTTCCCGGCCACCTCTCGGTAACATACTGACAGTCTGACGCTGAAATCAACATAAAAATTCCCGC
>JAKDNQ010000134.1 GCA_030456405.1 Nitrospira sp. | reverse complement strand
AAGATACAAGGCGTACCCTCAGGGGTACGTTGAGGATTTCGATGAGCCGAGAACGCCGCTGGCGGACTTTTTCAGCACTCTGCTAAGTTGCGAGGAGCTGCTTGGTATCGGCAGGCGAAAGACGGCGGAACCTTCTGCCGTCTCTGGTGCGATCCAGGACCGCCACCTCCAGACTCTCCAGTGAGAGCTTCTGGGCGCCGATCTGTTCGAGTGCGGTGAGGCAAAGAATGATGGCAGCGTTGAGTTCCGGAGGCTGCGTCAAGCCTTTCTCCTTGAGCAGGGCTTGCACGGCTTCGGACTTGCCTCCGATGACTGCAAAGATGCGTTCGTCGATGATGCTGCCGTCGAAGGAAATGCGATACATCTCGTTGGGCTGGCCGTTGTACCCGACCTGCACCACAAGGATTTCTACCTCCAGCGGCTTCAGCTCCTGGCTGAAAATGGTGCCGAGGCTTTGAGAGTAGCCATTCGCGAGTGAGCGGGCCGTGACATCTTCCCGACTGTACATGAATCCTTTAAGGTCCGCATGCCGGATGCCGGCCTTTCTGAGATTTTCAAATTCGCTGTACTTGCCTGCCCCAGCGAAGGCGATACTGTCGTAGATTTCAGAGATTTTATACAGCGAGGCGCTAGGGTTTTCCGCGACAAGCAATATCCCGTTCACGTATTCGATGGCAATGATGGAGCGGCCTTTGGCGATGCCTTTCTTGGCATACTCCGCCTTGTCCTGCATCATCTGCTCGGGCGAGACGTAATAGGGCATAGGCATGCTTAGGTCTCCTTTGAACTTCTGGTGGCAATCAACCCATCATAAATACCGCGGATCTGTTGGTCTGAAACATCGATAATGCCGCTTGCGCTGACGACCTTCGCCGTGGGGTATATGCCGCGCACGAGGTCCGGCCCCCCGGTCCCAACGTCATCATCTGCCGCATTGTATAAGGCCAGGAGAGCCAGCTTCAGCGCATCCGGTTCTGCCAAACCTTTGCGGAAATGCTCCCGCATCGTATTGCGCGCATCTTTCCCTCCCGATCCGATGGCATGATAATCCGACTCCTCGTACCGGCCGCCGGCGAGATCGTACTTGAAAATGCGGCCTTCCGCGCGCTTGAAGTCATACCCGACATACAGGGGCATGACGACCAGCCCTTGAAACACCATCGGCAGATTGGCCTTGACCATCTGCCCAAGCTTGTTGGCCTTCCCTTCACAAGAGAGTTGCACCCCCTCTAACTTTTCGTAATGCTCCAGCTCGACTTGGAATAGCTTGGCCATTTCGATGCAGGGGCCGGCGGCGCCGGCGATCGCCATTGCGGAATACTCGTCGATCTTGAAGACCTTCTCAATCCGGCGCTCGGCGATTTGAAACCCTTCCGTCGCTCGGCGATCTCCGGCAATTACCACACCCTGTTGGTATTTGATTGCCAGCACGGTGGTGGCATGGGGCACACTCATCGAACCGGACCCGCGCATTGGGTCGGCTGTGGCCTGAGGCTGTAAGAAGCCACTGCGGCCTGTCGGAGTCAGCGCAGGATGGTGTTCGGTCAAGAAATCGAAAAAACTCGGGTCGTCATGATTGGGGAAAAATGGCAATTTCATCGTGGCAATCGCAAGGGAGGGTTGTACATCAGGCCTTGAGTTTCGCCAACAAGTCGTCGACTGTCTCGACCTGATCGAGGAGGTCGCTCGTCAGCGAGGCCGTGCCTCGGAGCGGATCCATCAAAGGCACTCGCTTCACCTGGTTGTTGCCGATGTCGAAAAGGACTGAAGTCCAACTGACGCCATAGACCGACTTCGCAAACTTGCTGACACACCGTCCACGGAAATAGGCGCGCGTCTCCGGAGGCGGAGTGAATTCCGCTCGCGCAATCTCGACATCTTGCACAATTCGCTCGATCAAATGGCTGCGCTCGAGCGTAAAGTAGAGGCCCTTGTCCGGGCGAATATCGTGATACTGCAAGTCCATCAAACGCACTCGCGGATCGTCCCACCCACAGCCCTTTCGCTCCATATAGGATTCCATCATCTGGCGCTTCGCCACCCAATCCAGCTCATGCGCCAACAGCCGAGGGTCTCGCTCTAATCGATCCAATACATCTTCCCAACGAACGAGAATATCTTTCGTGACCTGAGAGATATCGCGGCAGGCGTAATATCCCATGGCGGCCTTCAGATAGGCTCGCTGAATATCCACAGCCGTCGCCGAGCGGCCTCCCGTGAGTGTGAGCGTCTCCTTCATCCCCAGATCGCGCGACACCTGTTTGATGGCTCGAACCGGATCGTCCAACTCGAACTGCGGAAGATCTGCGCCGGCATCGAGCAAACCCAGGACAATCGCCAGTGTGCCGACCTTGAGATAGGTCGACAGTTCCGCCATGTTGGCATCCCCGACAATCACGTGCAGCCGCCGATATTTGCCATAGTCTGCATGCGGCTCATCGCGTGAATTGACGATCGGGCGCCTGACCATCGTATTGAGATCGACCAGACACTCGAAGAAATCCGCACGCTGTGAAATCTGATATTCCGTTGGGTCCGTCTGATTTTCTGCGCCCACTTTTCCTGCCCCTGCAAAAATGGGCCTCGTCACAAAAAACGGCGCTAAGACCTTCACAATGCGGTCGAAGGGGACCGCGCGCGACATGAGATAGCTTTCATGATATCCGTAGCTATTCCCCTTGCCGTCCGAGTTGTTCTTGTACAGCACGCAATGATCCCGCCCGGTGACGCGCGCCATCTGCGCGAGGCACTGAGCGAGGATTCGATCGCCGGCCCGTTCGAACGCCACTATTTCCCGTGGATTCGTACACTCAGGCGTGGAATATTCCGGATGAGCCCCGTCAACGTAGAGACGCCCCCCATTCGCCAACACCTTGTTCAGCTGACGATTGTATTCGGGATTAGGCCGCTCCCGCTCCCCTTCAACCTCGAATCCTCGCGCATCGAGCAGGGGGTTCTCGTTTTCGTAGTCCCAAATGGCCAGAGGAGCCGGCAGGCCCGGATAGTGCCCGATGACGGCAATGGAGTTGGAGACGGGATCTGAGGCGGCAGGATCGCGTGACGCGATGCCGAATTCTGTTTCTGTCCCCAGTACACGGGGAGTCGTCAGCGAGGTAGGTTCCTGCATAGGTATGATGGCTCAGAGAGCTGCGAAACACTCAGTTTATACACAAAACACCGATGGAATCTTCCATATGCGCCAATGTCATTGGCCCCAGGATGCTCAAAAAGGCCGTCCAGCAAGGCCGCAGCGAGCGAAGAGGCGAGGCGTACGCTTCGGTACGTTGAGCCTCTGTACGACGCGAGAACGCCGCTGGCGGACTTTTTCAGCATCCTGCTTAGAGATAGTGTCCAGTCGTCACCGTTTCAATCTGACGCGATTCGCCTGGGCCTCCACTGATCGTTCGAAGGTGCACGATCTTCTCGCCTTTCTTCCCGGAGATCTTCGCCCAATCGTCAGGATTGGTCGTATTGGGCAGGTCTTCGTGTTCCTTAAACTCCTCCCGAATGGCGCGGATCAAGTCTTCGGACCGAAGACCGCGCCCTTCTTTCGCGATCGCCCGCTTCACGGCAAACTTCTTGGCGCGCGACACAATCCCTTCGATCAGCGCGCCACTCGCAAAATCCTTGAAGTAGAGCACTTCTTTCTCACCGTTTGCATAGGTGACCTCGATAAACTTATTCTCCTCAGAGGACGCATACATGGCTCCAACCGTGAGATCGGTCATCTGCTCGACCAAGGCCTTGGCGTCTCCGCTATGACGGTTTAAATCTTCCTCGGCAAACGGCAAGTCGATGCTCAGATACTTCGAGAAAATATCCTTGGCCGCCGCGGCATCGGGGCGCCCCACCTTCACCTTCACATCCAACCGTCCAGCGCGCAGGACCGCGGGATCGATAAGATCCTGGCGATTACTGGCTCCGATCACAATCACATTGCGTAGCCGCTCCATCCCGTCGATTTCCGAGAGGAACTGCGGAACGATTGTCGATTCGATGTCGGAAGAAATCCCGGTGCCTCTGGTTCTGAAGAGCGCATCCATTTCATCGAAGAAGACGATGACGGGATTCCCGTCCTCCGCACGTTCTTTTGCTTTTTTAAAGACCTCGCGGACCTGACGCTCCGACTCACCGACATACTTATTGAGTAACTCAGGGCCTTTCACATGCAAGAAGTAACTCCGGATTTCTTTGCCGGTAAGGTGCCCGAGCTTCTTGGCGATCGAATTCGCCACGGCTTTGGCGATCAAGGTTTTTCCGCAGCCCGGCGGTCCGTAGAGCAAGACCCCCTTCGGCGCGCTCAACTTGTATTCTGAAAACAGGGTCGGATGAAGAAAGGGCAGCTCCACGGCATCGCGAACCTGCTCCAATTCATGCTGCAACCCGCCGATGTGTTCATAATCGACGTCGGGCACTTCCTCCAACACCAACTCTTCCGACTCGGACCTCGGCAACTTCTCGACAACGTAGCCGGAGCGGGGATCGTACAGCAGATGATCGCCGACACTCAATCGTTCGGCGAGCAGTGGGTCGCCGAGTTCAGCCACCTTTTCTTCGTCGAAATGCAACGTCACCAAGGCACGGTTGCCTTCCAGCACGTCTTTGAGCCGCACCACTTCACCCTGGATATCGAAGCCCTTCACCTCGATCACGTTCAAGGCTTCATTCAGGAGCACTTCCTGTCCTTTGCGCATCGTCTTCCCATTGATAGACGGATGCATGCTGACTTTCATTTTCCTTCCGGAGACATAGACGTTGCCGGTGCCATCAGCATTAAGGCTGGAAAAGATGGCGTAGGCCGACGGAGGCGCGGTCAGTTTCTCAACTTCGGCGCGCAACGCTTCGATCTGCCCCTTCGCTTCCTGGAGGGTGGCAACGAGCTTTTCGTTCTGTTTGTTCGCTTGGTCGAGCTGGTAGCGGGACTGGTACAGCCGGCGGATTTCTTCTTCCATCGACTGGATCTGCACACGAAGCTTTTCAACTTCGCGAATATGTTCGTCGTTGCGTGGGGCCACGTCCGCTTCTCCCTCAGTCAACCGTTTCGTGATCTGCGTGACGGAATCTCGGAGAGACCGGAACCGACTTGGACTTTCTTTCTTGCCGTCCATGCGCGACTCGAAAAAATCTAAACCCTGTGCTAAATCGAGAAGTCCTCGTCTGCGCGGATTCTAACACCCGTTCCTGGGGTGGTCAACCTGACGGCCTCATCCGACAGCGTGATGATCTTGCGTCACGCACATTATTGCACGAGCGTCACGGCGTCGAGTAACTCGCGCGCCGCCGACTCCACATCGTCCGCACCGAGAATCGCCGTGATCACCGCCGCGCCGAAGGCTCCCACACCCCGCATCTCACGCGCGCGCGCCGCCGTCACTCCACCAATCCCGATAATCGGGATGCGAACCAGTTTGCATGCCTTCTCAAGAGCATGAATGCCGAGCGGCGGACCGAACATCTGCTTGGACGGCGTCTCGTAGATCGGGCCAAGCACGATATAGTCTGCGCCCTGCGCCTCTGCCTGCACCGCCTCTTCTACCGCATGCACGGAGATACCCAGCAGACGCTGGGCCCCCAACATCTGCCGTGCGACCGAGAGAGGCAGGCTATTGCTACGCAAATGGACACCGGCTCCTTCCAGCGCCAACGCGACATCGACCCGATCATTGATAAGAAGTTGAGACTTGCTCAAAGCCGTGACAGCCTGCACTTCACGCGCAAGCGTCACAAGGTCCCTGGCAGAAAGATCGCGCTCACGAAGTTGAATTGCCGATATCCCGGCTGAGAGCACCCGCTGCAGAAGGGGGACCAACGAACGCCCCTTAGTCTGATGACGATCCGTGACGACAAGAAGACGGCTGGAGAGTATCGGCATCAGGGAAGCGGAGAGTATTGAGTGCTGAGTGCTGAGTGCTGAGTTTTGGGTCCTGAGTAAAAATGTTTGGCGCTATTCATATCCGTCATCTCAGGACTCAGCACTTCTTATGGATAGCAGAATGCTCAAAACGTTCGTTTAGCAAGGCCGCAGCGAGGGAAGAGGCGAGGCGTACGCTTCGGTACGTTGAGCCTCTGAGCGATGCGAGAACGATGCTGGCGGACGTTTTCAGCATTGTGCTAAAGCATGCCTTCGATGGGGCTGCTGGCCGTCGCATACAGTTTTCGCGGGATTCGTCCGGCCTTATAGGCAAGCCGCCCTGCCTGCACCGCATACTTCATCGCCTCGGCCATAGCGATGGGATCCTGAGCGCCGGCAATGGCCGTGTTCA
>JAKDNQ010000519.1 GCA_030456405.1 Nitrospira sp. | reverse complement strand
TGGCAAATGGCGCAACGACTTGTCCCCGGGTAAGATTTTAGATGGCGCTATACGGTGAATTGACTTTTTGCTGCCCCCCCAGTATCCTCTTTCCCTTTCCAACAGAAGGAGTTAGGGGTATGAAGGTCATTCTACAAGAAACGATGGACGGCGTCGGGCATCTTGGAGATCTCCTCGACGTGAAAGCTGGGTACGCGCGGAATTTTCTGCTTCCACGCAAAAAAGCGGTGCTAGCCGATAGTCGGAGCATCAAAGAATTTGAGCATATCAAGCGCGTGGCTGGCGAACGGGCGAAGAAAGAAAAACTAGAAATTGAAGCCCACGCCAAGAGCATCTCAGCCGTATCCATCACAGTAGAAGCTCAAGTCGGCAAGGACGATAAGATGTTCGGGTCTGTGACGTCCAAGGACATTGCAGAACGTTTGGTAGAGCAGGGATTTACTGTGGATCGCCGGAAGATCCAACTGGACCATCCAATCAAGGAACTCGGCACATTCACCGTGCCGATCAAGCTTCCACGAGATGTGACGGCAACTGTGATCATCCACGTCGTGAAGAAACAGGAAGCTGAAGCGGCCCCCGCTGAAGCGTAACAAGGAACGAGCTGTTATGAGTAATGCAGTCGGTTCTTTAGATGCACTCAAAGCCACAGATCCGGATGTCTATGCCGCAATTATTGCCGAGGAAGAGCGGCAACGTGACAGGCTGTTGCTGATCGCATCGGAAAACTTCGCGAGTCCCGCCGTCCTGGCCGCTCAGGGCTCGATCATGACCAATAAGTACGCCGAAGGGTACCCGGGAAAGAGGTACTACGGTGGGTGTCAGCATGTGGACACTGTAGAGGATCTCGCCATCGATCGGTGCAAACAGATTTTCGGCGCGGAGCATGTGAACGTGCAGCCGCACTCAGGATCGCAAGCCAATATGGCGGCCTACCTGTCAGTGCTCAAGCCCGGCGACACCATTCTGGGCATGGACCTCGCCCAAGGGGGGCACCTCACCCACGGCAGCAAGGTCAATTTTTCCGGGATTCTGTTCCGTGTGTTTTCCTACGGCGTCGAGCGTGAGACCGAAACTATTAACTATGACGCGGTGCAGAAGGTCGCGGAGGAATGTCGCCCCCGCCTGCTCGTTGTCGGCGCCAGCGCCTATGCGCGCACCTTCGATTTTCCCCGATTTCAACAGATCGCCAAGTCGGTCGGCGCGTATCTGCTGGTTGACATCGCCCACATCGCCGGCTTGATCGCCGCAGGGCTCCATCCGAACCCTGTTCCCTATGCCGACTTTGTCACCACAACCACTCACAAAACACTGCGAGGGCCCCGAGGCGGTGTCGTGATGTGCAAGGCTGAGCATGCCAAAGGGGTCGACAAATTGCTGTTCCCGGGAATACAAGGCGGACCCTTAATGCATGTGATCGCGGCGAAGGCCGTCGCATTCAAGGAAGCTCTCTCACCGGCGTTTACGCGGTACCAACAACAGGTCGTTGCGAATGCGAAGGTGCTGGCCCAAGGGCTCCTCGATCGCGGGTACAAAATTGTGTCGGGTGGCACCGATACACACTTGATGCTGATGAACCTGACCAACAAGGGTATTACTGGCAAAGAAGCAGATGCCGCCTTGGGCGCTGCAGGCATTATCGTGAACAAGAACGCTGTGCCCTATGACGAGAAACCTCCGGCCGTCGCCAGCGGTATTCGACTGGGAACTCCCGTTGTATCGACCAGGGGGATGCGGGAAGCTGAGATGCAGGAGATTGTGGGCTTAGTCGATCGGGTTCTGCAGCATCGGCAAGACCCTGCGGCTCTTGAGGAAGTCCGCGCTCAAGCCACAGCGCTCTGTGGTCGTTTTCCGATCTTTCATCCCTACTAAGCCACGTCAGTCGGGGCAGGATCACCGCCTGTGAAATGTCCGTTCTGCGATGAACTCGAAGACAAGGTGGTCGATTCGCGTATGGCGAAGGAAGGCGAGGTGATTCGCCGCCGCCGCGAATGCCTCGGCTGCAAGCGTCGCTACACCACCTATGAACGTGTTGAGGAAATCCTTCCTATGGTCGTGAAGAAGGATGGGCGACGGGAGTCGTTCGACCGTACAAAGATCCTCGCCGGTCTCAAGAAGGCGTGCGAAAAACGGCCGATCAGCACCTCCACCATCGAAGACGTGACGGATCGAATCGAGAAACGAATCCAGGAAATGGGTGAAACCGAAATCGAAAGCCGGATCGTCGGTGAAGAGTTGATGA
>JAKDNQ010000029.1 GCA_030456405.1 Nitrospira sp. | reverse complement strand
GAGCACATTCCTATCGTGCGCGTTCTGCGAGCAAGAAGGGCACCTGGCCGCTCCCTTCCCATCCTATAGCCAATTATTGAGCAACAAGAATGCCGCCCAGTAGGCGGGATGACTGTACTCAGGGTTTTCGAGAAATTTGATTTGTGCTCGCTGCAGAGCCATCGCCGTGGACGCCATGGAATCGTTATGCAGCTGTTGATAAAACTCAGTGACGAGCTGGGAGGAGGCTTGATCATCAAGGAACCACAGCGAGGCCAAGGCGCTCCGTGCTCCCGCCTTAATGGCCACACCGGCCAAACCGAGCGCGGCCCGGTCGTCTCCCGCAGCGGTCTCGCAGGCACTGAGCGTGATCAGGGCCAACGGCTCTTCTCGAAAACGAAGCATACCCACATACTCTTCCAGGCGGTCCATCGTCATTTTCCCATCATAAGCAAGCAAAAAAGTCTCGTTACTGTCGCTCTGGAACTGCCCATGAGAGGCAATATGCATCACCGAGTAGGGATGCGTTTTCAGTTCTTCCTCTACCCGAGACATCATGAATTGTTTGTTCAGAAGGCTGGTGCCGCCATACAGTCGATGGATGGTCTCCAGCTCGCGCGAGACATGTGGCAGCGCCGGAAAATCCTGCACAGCTTCGGTGATGCCCACGGAGAGCAGCTTAATGCCTTTGCGATCCAGTGGCTTGGGATCTGTGAGCGTGACGCCCGGTGTTGTCGCCACCGCATATTTCTTGATGAGAAATTGCGTGCCGTCATGCAACGCGGCTAGGGGGATCGTCCGAAGGGCGCCGTCAGGCACAATGACCAGCGTGTCGATCCCGGCATTGGCCCATAGCGGTTCGATTGGTTCGATCAACCACCCGTATAACGTCTTGGCATGGGAAAGATATTCCCTGGTACTGCGTTTCTCCAGGAAGTTTCGAAATGCGCGGATTTCTTCCGTCAAGGCCTCAGCACCGACCGGAACGGTCTTTCTCAGCATGCCCGAAGGCAAACTCACCAGAATCTCCAACCGGTCCTGCAGCATGATGGGATAAATCACGACTGCGGTCTTTGACACCTGCTCCAGACCCGTGGCGTGAGATTTCGCGGCTTGGACACAATCATCCTGAAAGTAATCTTGTAGTTCCGCCACTTTGAACAGTTCGACCGTGTCGCGGGCTTCGCGTAATCGTGCTTCGTGATGCTTGGGGTCAGCATCCTCATCAGAACCCTGGAGCAGGAGATCGGCCAGCTCAAAGTATACGGCTCCGACCGTCTCACGAAAAGACGCCTCCGGCTGATCTTCAGTGACAGCGGCGGAGACTTCCGGACGGATAGACTGAACCGCCACGATCGCCTGCCGATAGGCATCGATCGCATCCTGAGGCCGACCGAGCGCTTTCAGCAGCCGGCCCGCCTGCCAGTGCCACCGGTAGAGCGCTTCAGGCGCCGCCGCTTGGCGGGCCATCAGAATCGCATGTTGCGTCACATCAAGCGCGTCCGCATACCGACGCTCATCCTCATAGAGCTTCCCCAGATACCCCCATGCGAAGGAGGAAGCTCGACGGTCGTCAAGTCGATCAGCGACTCTCGCCGCGTCATGAAGCGCCTGAAACGCCGCGAGCCTGAGGTCTTTGTCCAGCTCGACGAGGGAGGCGCGCAGCTTGGCATAGGTCTGCCCAACTGTGATGAACGCGTTGATCTGTTCGTGCGAGGGCTCCAGTCCGCGTATGATTTCGGCGGCCTGGTCAAGCCGCTGCTTGCTTTCACGATACTGCTTCAAGGGCACCGACACGCGGGCGGCATTGACCAGACTGGTGGCTGCCAGAAGCCTCATCGGAGTCCCTTGAGCTGTGTCGAAACTTTCGTGGTAGGCGGCCAGCGCGTCGGAAAATTTTCCCTGCGAAGCGGCCAGATTCCCCAGATCGTTCAAGATGGCGGCAGTCAACGCAGCCTGATTACCTGTCTTGGCCAGCCGGAGGGATTCTTGTAGCGACCGCTCAGCCTCGGCGTGCTGCCCGGCAGCCTGATAAAGGCTGCCCCTCCTCCAAAGAATACGTATCGACAAGAGAGAGTCGTCGCGGTCAGTGACGAGGGCCTTGGCCTGATCAAGCCGAATTCCCGCTGTCCGATAACGGCCAAGCGACTGGTAGGCCTCGGACAGACGAATCAACACGTCGATCTGCTCAGGACGCGCGGAAGCTCGCTCGTAGGCCGCCGCCGCTTCGGTCCAGCGCTCGACCGCCTGCTCGAAATCGCCATGCTGATACGCCTGGCTGCCGTCCTTCATCAGCTCATCGACCGGAGGAGTCTCCTGCGCAGAGATGTCGGCGCCTAATCCCACACAGAGACAGAGGGAAAGACTCATCAGTATAGCTCGTGTCATGATGGGTCTCCTTATTCCCGCGAGACTCGCGCGAAAAGCGGGCCAGGCGAGAGGGGATGCGGGATGCGGGATGCGGGATACGCGATACGAGATGGATGGGACGGACGACGATTCGAGAATCGAGGTTTTCGGAACCCCGCATCCCGTATCTCGAATCCCGTATCTCGCATCTCGCATCCCGCATCTCCCCTCGCCCGTCTCGCCTATTAGAACGCCTCGACGACCAACTGCAAATGCACTCCCTCATCCTGGATGTTGGTGTGGGGATTCGAGACATGATTCAGACGCTGTCCCCAATACACCTCGAAGCGGCTCCCCCGCCAGATATTCCAAATCGCTCCGGCTCCGACACTCGCTAACCATTCCGGAGAAGGGTTGACGACATTGGTGTTCCACGCCCGCCCGTAGTCGAAAAACGGCACGAGATAGACAATTTCCTCTCCGATCGCCGAGGTATACACCGGAATGCGCGCCTCGAGGGAGGACAGAAAGACATTATCCCCAAGCAGCGTGAACTCCCGATAGCCTCTCACGCTGTAGCGCCCACCCACCGCCATTTGCTCAATGATGAAGAGGTGCTGGTTCGTCAGCTGCAGATCGGCGCGCGCGAGCAATTGGATGTTGGTGGGGTTCAAGCGCCTGACCAATTGTGCCTGGCCCAACCAGGAAAAAAATTCTGCGGTCGCCTGCCCTGGCTCGCTGTTGACGGTTGCCCCCAGAACCGGGACACCGAAACTCATCCGGGACAGCCCCGAAATGACCTGGTTCGGCATGCGATGCACATACTCCTGCGAGAAGCGCAGCGCCGACACTCGAGTAACTCCGTTGGTGGATCCACTCTGAAATTCAAACGGATCTCCCAGAAGAAACGTCTTGAACGATCTCGACTGGCCGGTCAAGGCCAGGGCGAATTCCTGAGACGGCGAACGGACGACCGGCTGCCGGAGGGTGAACCCAATCGATTCAAACTCGCCGGTGATGTTCAGCGGCTTGACCGTGCTTTCAATGACATTGAAATCGACCCGCCGGTAGTCGGCGGCGAAGGTCGTATCGTATGGGGTGACGGGGACGACGTAACGCGCGAGTAAGTTCGGATGGACCCCGAGGCCATGCGCATTACTATCGGTTCCGAACGATGCGCCGTACCGGACGCTGAGCGCGTCCCCGAACCCCAAGAGATTCTGATGCGCGATGGTCCCCAGCACCTGATTAGAGCCCACCGCCGGCGACATGTAGTTGTTATATTCAAGCCAGGCCTTGACCGGCCGGCGCTCGGCCACCCGGACGTTCAGGGCACTTTCCCCCCGCTTTTCGCCGGGCTGTAGCTCTGCGTTGATCCGTTCGATGCGCGGGTCGGTTTGAAACAGCCGTAACCGTTCTTGAAGCGCATGCACGTTGACCGGCGGACCGGCGTCAAGCCGGAGCCGGCTGGTGAAATAGCTGGGCCGGAACCAATAATTGCCTTCTACGTCGATCCGGCTCAGTTTCCCTTCGATGACCTGGATCGTGAGCAGTCCGTCCTTGATCGCTTGATCCGGCACCAGAGTGCCGGAAGTACTATAACCATGTTTCACATACAGCAAGGTCAGGGCCAGGCGCAGCGATTCGAGATCTTCCGACGTGAGATCCCGATCGCGGTAAGGATCAGTCACCTGGGCTAACTCTTGCGGCGTGAAGACCGTGCTCCCCAGGACCCTGATCTCCCGGACATATACTTTTACCGTGGGCATGGCTCCACGCCGTTCCGGAACGGGGGGTAAGATACTGGGCGGAGGCGGCTCGGGTGTTGGCAGTTCCTTGGGCAGCGGAGTGGGAGCAGGCAAGATCGGTGGAGGAAAGGGAGACTCTATCGGAGGAATGGGAACCTGCGCCCACACAATGTCAGATACGGTCCAGACGACCAATAGGACCAGCGGGGCCAGAAGCCGCAATGATGAATGGTACATGGTACATGGTAAATGATCGGAATCGGGAGCAACTGGCTCTACAAGAACATCTGATGCATTCTGAACATTACACATTCACCATTCACCATTCACCATTCGACAGACCTTCGCCAGTTGGATAGGCCTGCTATCGCGCAACAGGAATGCGCCCGTGATGGCTGCATTCGATATGTGTGGAGACCGTCCAGAGAGATGTGATCCAAGCAGCTCGGCGGTCAACGATGGGCTGGCTAAGTATCCACCAGGCTCCACTGGAAGGCCTTCACGGCCGGTGACCACGAAGGTGCTGAACTTGCCGTCCACAACCCGAGCCGCGCACTGTTGGGCAAGCAGAGCGGCCGCGCTGGAGAACTCCTCGGACAAAGGCGTCAGCTGTTCACCGAGGTTCTGGATCTGCGCCTGGATATTGACCACCCCGCTGATACCCTGTTGCGACGAGGCACTGACCAGAGAACTGGGGTCGGCCAGGAAGGCTCCGGCGATGATGTTGATATCCCCACCCTCTCCGGCCACAGCTTGAGCCTTAATCTGACCATTTTGCAGCACCACGAACTGCGGGTCGATCGTGATGTTGCCGCCGGCGGTGTCCGCCTCGCTGCCGGCCACGGACGTACTGACTTGGCCATTGATCACCCGAATCATCTCCGGAGTGATAATTGTTATTTGCCCGCCACTGGCAAAACGCGCCTCCGTCGTCATCGAGCTATTGGTCATGACAAACGTCGAGCCGCTGCGAACCGTGATGTTGCCGGCGTTGCCTTCTCCATCCGGGAGTAGCGGAGACCGGCTGCTCGCGGAGATGACCGTCCCATCCGACAGCGCCACGCTCTGCGCTGTCACGTCGATGTTCCCACCCCTGGCATTCTCAGCAGAAGTCGCGATCGTACTCGCGTTGCTCGTGAATGCGCCCGAAGACGTAATCGTTACGTTCCCCGCATCGCCGGAACCCGGCACGGTCCCTATGCTGCTGCTGGTAATTTCCGCATGGTTTTCCAACGTTAGGTTCCCAACATTCATCGTAATGTCGCCGGCACGGCCCGTACTGAAGGTTTCGCTTTGGCTCTTGATGCTGGCGCCGTTCGTTAGTCTCATGGTCCCGGCGTCTACCACCACGTCCCCCCCGCGGCCGCCGCTTTCGCTTGAGGTACTCGTCACGATCGAACCGTTGTCCATGGTCAACTCATCCGCCGTGATTTTCACCTTGCCGGCGTCTTGGGCGAATGATTGACTGGAGATGCGACCCTCACCGGAGATAACGATCGAGTCGGCTCCTATTGTCACTTGCCCCGCTGGCCCAGATATGGAATTACCTGCAGCGATCACGGCGCCATTCGTGATGGTCAACGTCCCAGCATTGACTGTGAGATCGCCGGGCACGCCAGATCCGGAGAATGAAAAAATACCGGCACTTTGACCAGAGAGCAGCACAGAGCCGGCATTGCTTCCCTGCCCCTCCAATCCTTGCACCGTCACCAACCCGCCAGCTGCGGCGCTCGTCGGATCAGCATCACTGGTATTACTCGAAATGGTTGCCCCACCGACGACACGTAGTTGCTGGACGCTCATCACGATATCTCCGCCATCACCTGTGACATCTACCTTCCCGTCATGATTCAGATCGATTCCTGTTGAGGAAGTGGACGATGTGATGAACGAGGCCTCATTCAGGTCCAAGGATGTGGCCCTGATGGAGATTCGCCCGCCGCCCCCGCTTCCCGCCTGCGCATCGCTAGTGATCCCACTGCCGCCTGAAAGCACCACTGAGTCGGCTACGCTGTTCGTTCCTTGGATCCCCTGAACCGTGATATTCCCGCCCTTTCCTGTGGCATCTACCGTCCCATCACCATCCAGGTCAGTTCCACTGGTATTGATGCTTCGGATCAGCGTTCCGCTACCCAGGAGGCTTAATCTCCCCACATTCAGGAAAACATCCCCTCCCGCCACGCCAAGTCCAGAGATCGCGGTAGTGATTCTCGACCTGTTCTCAATCGTCAAACTACCGGCCGTTATATGAACGTCCCCGACGCGGCCTGGCCCAGACGTTCCCGTGACAATCACCGCGCCGTTGGAGAATGTGACATCCTGCAAGACCTGAATGTCAATGGCGGTACTTGCGCCATCCACCGCTCCCACCGTAGTGGCCAGGATCGTTGAGGCATCCATGACCAACTGTCCCCCGCGCACCAAGACGGTCCCGCTGTTCCCGCCGATGGGATTCCCATCAGCGTCGGTCCCAAGCTGGCCGCTCACATCCACTGTCGCGCCTTCTTTGAGCGTCACCGTTCCCATCCTGGTAAAGGAGGTTCCGTTGATGTTCGGACCAGTTTGGAAGCTGGGCACCAAGACTGCACCAGGCGAGGCCCCAGACACCAAATTCAGTTGGCCGCCCGGTGCCCGAAGGTTGGCGGCTTGGATCGTGCCATCTTCGAGCGTGCCGCCCTGAATGGTAATGTCCCCGCCCACCAACGACAAGGCTTCGCCTTCCGGAACTTGAAGCATGCTGCCCCGGACTTCAATGGGAGCCGGCGGCGCCGGACTCGTGAATCCAAATGCCGCCACTGGCGCGACCGAGAGGGGGCCTAACGAGGCCGGGGTCGAAAGCATGTCAAAGAGCGCTGACTTGCCATCGAATCGCAGATAGTTGGCTGTGCTCATGCTCACCGACCCGCCTACCTCCACACGAGCATTGGGTCCCAGCAACAGCCCGGACGGATTGACGAGCCAAAGATTGGCCGTGCCGAAATTCATCGGATCGGCTGCATTGAGAGGATTGTTCGTTTGCAACGTTCCATCGATCGTCGACATCTCTCCCCCGATGACACGGCCAAAGATGTTGTTGGTTGGGCGTTGCATGTCATTCATGAAGCGGGCGACGTCTTTCGTGCCGAGCGTGAAGAAGTCGAAGCTATGAAACAGGTTGGTACCGGTGATGCCTCCCGGCCTGGTCCCGCCCGTGATTTCCGTGGTAGTTCCAACCTGGTTGACGTCGGTGCCGAGATCGAGAGGAACCGTCTGGGTGGGTTCGATGTTCGTCTCTATCTGAGCAAGCTGAGCAAGACTGACAGCAGGCGGTGCGATCAGTAATAGCATGAGGCTAAGAACGAACGCTCCATGGAAAACCTGACCGACTGAATCAGGAGGGCCCGACCGTTCGGCTCTCTCATCCATTTCTACCTCTCGGTGGTGACAGAGGGGAGCAGCATTCGCTGCTCCCCACATTGCTGAGAGAAACCAACTCCTAATTCTTACCTGAAAGAGTCCGCGAAGCTGACGGCAATCTCGCCGTCAGACCCGCGACGGAACCGGAGGCCCTCCCTAATCAATCGGCGGCGGGAGCGGGTTAGGTCCTTCAGCAATATAGCCTTTAGTTGTTCCTGTTGCTCCGTTATTGTTAAGGTCATTCCAGCCCCACCCATAGCGACTATCCACGGTCAGGTGGTTCTCGGAACCGCCGAGGTTGTTCGGCTCATTGGCCGGACCCGTGGAGGTAGATCCCCAGTTCGCAAACTTGCCGGTTGGCCCGTTGTTCCAAAAGAAGTCTCCGGCGGCGGCGTCGAACCACCGCCAATTGCAGCCCGGCTCATCTTCGCAATTTTCTTGTTCCCCTCCAATCCAGAAATCTTCAGTGCCTTCAAATACGCTGGGGTCAGGTAACATGCTAGTGATGATCTCATTTTCAGCCTCCGAATTGATTGTGGCCAAGTGCCAGCCTTCCCCCAGAGCTTCGGCCGCATTTTTTGCCTCTAACCAAGTCAAGCCGGGACTGCTGATCACAGCGTAATAATGAGGCGGCGCGGGCACCGCTGGCTTTGCGTTGATCTCCGCAAAAGCTATTTGATCGTTGCCGCTCGCAATTTGGACATCAGCTTCGTTCAATTGCTCTCCAAAGCACTCTGTGTCTGGGTTGTTGGTTATGTTGAGGAACGCCTCTGCCTGGACTATCCATGCGGTAAGTCTCGGGGTGGGGCGTGTGATGAATGCATCCACCGCTTTTGCAAGTTTGACGAGCTTCGCTAACCTTGCCTTTTTTTTTGCTAGATCGGCGCTCTCTTCAGGGGTCAGGGCGCAGTTCGCGCAAAACATATCGTTGCCGTTCACCACCGTAAATGAGTCCGGACCATACAACTCGACCAACATGGTTAGGGTGATGTCCGCTCTGCACTTCGTTGTATTGAGGGGGTCTATACAGATAAATCGCGGATATGTTACTTGCTGCCCCATGGTAGCATTCGTATTACCATCGTAGCTCAAGGGGCCGGGATCATTCACGGGTCCCCCGACTGTAAAATTCAGCGTCACGGTATTATGGGCAGAACCAGCAGGACTTAACATTGGGACGTTTACAAGACTGGAACTAAATGTTCCCTTCCCCGAAAATGTCACTGAATCGCCGACTGCAGTCTGGCCAGAAATGGCACTGAAGGCGCCGGCGCTCCTTACAACCAATGAATATTTATCAGGAATAAGGTCCGTTATGTCAGTGGCATTGTTCACGTTGACACTGGAGTCAAATTTATTACGCAGTTTTAGCTTCAGAGTAGTGTTGGTGTCGGTCGACCAGGTCGTATCCTCTGGTTCAAATCTCACATTGACCACCGACATCTTATCTTGGCCAACTTTGTCGGCTATTCTGTATCTCCCCGGTGAGGCCGCATTCGCTCGCACCATCCTATACCTCCGACCGGCGGGACCATAAAACGTAGTGTTGCTAGTATTAACATTCCAGCAGGATGTATAGCCTAGGGTTGTCTCACCGCCAGTACATACTCCTGGTGCAGGAGTGCCTCCTGATGTGATAAGAAGCGAAGCGGGGGTCTCTGGCAGGCCTTCGACTTGGAGTGTGAGTGACAGTGTCCCTGCTTCCGGTGTCCCAGCTTCCGAAGAAAGCGGCGCCAGCAGGCCCCCCAGGACTCCGACGATCAGCAAACACGACACAAACCCAATCCACCGTAGATATTTCATACAGCCTCCACGTTGAAAGTTTGTTCCGCACAGAACGTATTACGTATTCTGTGCGCCTTCTTATGCTCTTTGCCCTACTTCGGCAATCCCCACAAATGAGTCCCCCTCAGTTGAGGGGATAGGATGACTGGGGAGGCAGGAAGGGAGGGATGGGCAAAGAAGTGCTGAGTGCTGAGTGCTGAGTTATGAGTTTTAGCGGGCGGGACGGGCTAAGGAGTTCTGAGTTATCGGGGGCAAAACGGACGGGAAAGGCGAGACACGGGAGGAAGTTCTGAGGGTATAAGAACGGGGACACCTATGAAAAACGCTGCCTATCGTCTGACGGAAGAAGACCAGAATGGCCTCTGCCACTTCTGCCTCTCTGAATTCTATGTGGAGCGTGTCGGTGTCCTGAAAATACTTGATGGTCATGGCTTGAATCCCTGGCAAAGAAGGAATTATGCAGCAGTGCGCTTGCGTGCCGTCCGATGCAAGCGTGTCGATGGACGTCGAGTGGCTCGTGCGACCCTCAGAAAGGAGCGCAGCACGTCGTTCACTGCAGCGGAGTCGTGGAACACTTCGGCGACATCAGGATCAAGGACAACCACATTCGCCCCCTCTTTCAACAGACGCTGATAGTACTTCCCCCGTATTCCTTTAGAATAGTCGAAGTGATACTCGGGGCGCAGCTCATCTTTGAGCAATTCATTTTTGCGTTTCATGTCGTCTCCTCTCGTGTCGGCTGGCAAGCCGTGCACTGATGATACGGATGGCGATGCCGCGCTCAATATGCGATACAACCAGCAACCGTCCTTGCCCAGAGTAGCCTACTGTGACAAGCCGATTCTCACTAATCGAGTGACCCGGATCGTCAAACGTCACAGACAACGGGTCGTAGAACACGGTCACGGCTTCATCAAACGAGACCCGATGTTTTCTCAGGCTCCTCTTCGCCTTATCTGGATCCCATTCGAATTGCATGAAGCCATTCTAGGTAAGGTGGCAGAGCACGTAACGGTTTAGCAGCATCTACCTTGCGGCATGAAGAACGCCTCAGCAATCCTATGCAGGGCGAGTTTACTGTAAACCCTCATGCTTATCCACTGCTTCATACGCCCTCCCTGCTGTGGGTCGGTTGAATACATCCACCGTACTGGCCCCGGTCCAGATGTATAAGAGAGAATCGTTGATCTCGTCAGGCTGCCGGTGTAGGCTAACGATAGCAGAGCAACTTGCATGATGAAGGTGCACGAAGAAGCTCTTGTAGAAGGAAGCTCCCCAATGACAAAGGCCATCGAGACAGCGATTAAGCTGCTGGAGACGTTGCCCGAGCCGGATCAAGAACACCTGGTTGAGGAGCTTCGCCGTCTTGCACTTGAAACCCAAGATGATGCGAAGTGGGATGAGCTGTTTGCACGACCCGGCAAACTAAAAACTGCTGCGGAGACAGCGCGCCAAGACATCGCGTCGGGAAAATCCTCCGAATTTGACTTCGACAAGCTGTGAAATCCCGCGTCCTTCCCAGTTTTTGGGATGCCTACGTTCTGCTTCCCGAACCGGTCAAGAAAGCAGCTCGTAAACAATTTCTCCACTGGCGTGAGACCCCATTTCATCCCTCGTGACACTTCAAGTGTGTGAATCAAGAAGAACAGATATGGTCGGTTCGAGTGACGCTGGGCTATCGTGCGCTTGGCATCCTTGACCGTGATACTGTGACATGGTTCTGGATAGGCGGACATCAGGATTACGAACGCCGGTTTTGACAGCGTGTTCGTAACCCAGAGTTCTTCCAAGCTTGCTTGGTTGAATTTCCACCGTGCCACAATAGTTGTTTCGCAGCCTGCCAGACTCGTTGCCCTCTCCGGAGCTCGAGAGCCTTCTCTGATTTCCCTGCGCCTCTCTTTCTCGCAAATCGAGCATGTCAACTCCATTCTCCAGCACGCTTTGCCGAATCTCGAATTCGTCGTTCCCGAAGGAGCCATCATCACCATCGAGGATCACCGCATCCGAGTCAGACGTCTGCCATTACAATAGACGTAGGCCACAGTAGTCATGCACGTTGGGAAAGGGGAGATGTGTGAGATTGGCTGGACGGAAGAAGAAGTGCTGAGTGCTGAGTTATGAGATTAGCGGGCGGGATGGGTCAGGAAGTGCTGAGTCCTGAGTGCAGAGTCGGCAAGTGCGCTTGATTTTCGTTCTTGGAGGGGCTAACCTAAGACAGCCTGAATGTCAGATAGTCTGATAGTCAGGCATTGAGGAGGGTCTATGCCCACAGAAATGAGCAAAGTAGGCAAACGGGGGGCAGTGGTTATTCCGGCATCTCTGCGGCGGCGCTTCGGTATCAAGGAAGGTTCGCTTGTGATTGCTGAGGGACGAGCGGAAGGAGTCCTCATTCGGCCGGCTGCAGCATTCCCCATTGAGATGTATGCCCCGGAACGGCAGGCTGAGTTCCTACTGTCAAATGCGGTCGACGCCAAGGACTATGTGCGGGCAAAAGAGGACGTGCGTAAGATGGGCCTCGATCCCGGAAAAATCCCTCACCACAAGCCGGCGCGCACCTAGCCAGTGGACCGGGTCTTTCTTGATGCCAACGTCCTGTTCTCAGCTGCCTACCGTTTGGACACGCCACTTCGGAAGCTGTTCTCACTGCCCAAAGTGATGCTCGTGACGTCGGCTTATGCACTGGAGGAGGCAAAGCGGAATCTTGCTTCTGGGCAGCAGAGGGCGGAGTTGGAACGGTTGTGCAAATCTGTCGAAGTGATATCGGAGTTGCCGCCACAGGGAGAGAGTCCCATCCTGGCTAAGCTTCCAGAAAACGATCGTCCGATTCTGTGGGCGGCAATCACGGTGCGTGCGAGCCATTTGCTTAGTGGAGATTTCAAGGCGTTTGGTCGCTTCTATGGGCAAACCATCGAAGGTGTCGCCATCATGCCACCGGCAGAATATCTCAGAGGACACCGAGGGTAACTTTGAATGAGACCCTCCCACGATTGAGGGGATTGGGTTGCCTGGGGAGGCGGAATGGGGAGAGGGACAGGTGAGGAAGTTTTGAGTTTTGAGTTCTTAGTTTTTAGTTATCGCGGGCGGGATGGGAGAAGAAGTGCTGAGTCCTGAGTGCGAGACACGGGGGGAAGTTTTGAGTTTTGAGTGCTGAGTTTTAAGGGACGGGATGGGTAGAAAAGGCGGGACGAGTGAGGCGGGCGCCGTTAGCCAAATAGGATTTCGAGTAGCTGTTCTCGGCTAACTTTGAAGTGCGTGTTCACGTCGTAAAGAATTGCCGACAGGGTACCAATACGAAGCGAAGTATAAGAACAGGCACATTCTGAATTCTTTCTATCGACTGCCTATCGTCTGACAGAAGAACACCAGAAGGTCCCCTAATTCCAGCAGGTCGCGATAGCCGCAGAAGCGCTCATGTGAGGTCATGGTGAAATGATGCCGGAACTCACGCCAATACTCCGACCCATAACGCTTGACGTTATGAGCTTCACCGCATTAGACTTCTGCCAGTGATCAAGAGCTTCCGTGACAAGGATACCGAGCGGATCTGGAACCGTGAACCGTCCAAGAGGTTGTCAGCGGAGCTTCAGCGGACCACGTTGCGTAAGCTTGTCGCCATAGACGGTGCTGAAGCCTTGCAAGATTTGCGGATTCCGCCCGGCAACCGGTTGGAGAAGTTATCAGCGAGCCGTCACGGTCAAATGAGTATGCGCGTTAACGATCAATGGCGCATCTGCTTTATCTGGAAGGACGGCGATGCCCATGAAGTTGAAATCGTCGACTATCACTGAAGATCAAGGAAGGTGAGGCTGCTATGAAGCGTCAAAAGAAAATGCCGCCTATTCATCCTGGCGAAGTCTTGTTGGAAGACTTCCTGAAACCACTAGGCATCAGCCAATATCGCCTTGCAAAAGATCTCCGTGTACCGCCTCGACGGATCAACGAGATCGTCCACGGCACTCGGTCCGTCACCGCTGATACAGCCCTGCGATTATCCAGGTACTTCGGGACCACTGACCGCCTCTGGCTCAACATGCAGGCTCGATACGACCTAGAGGTCGAAAAGGATCGGCTTGGCAATCGGATTGAGAGAGAAGTGCCGGTGCTTGCGCGGGCGAGTTAGGATACGGCCGCAGTCAACAGACAGGACCAACAGACCCATCGATCCCTAAGCCGTGTAGTTACTGACACCGGTTTCCCTCCTCGGTATGGTTGCTCCCGAATTGGGATCGTGCCAGAGTAGCCCGGTGCGCATCATTGCCAAACGAACCCTTCGCGCATTCTGGAAGCGACATCTTAGCCCGCATTATTCATGAACGGTTCTGCTGCAATCACGGATTCGCCGCTGCGACAAGCCTGGACGCGGCTGCGCTGCGTCCAGCCAGGCGGGCTCGCCACTCAGTCAGTCACCATACTGTTCAAGTATGATTCCCTCCCTCGTGGCTCCGCGCGCCTGTCTCGCCTGGCGACTGCGCGATTTCGCAGCGAACCGTCATGAATAACGCGGGCTAGGGCAAGAGGTCCCCTGGAAGCGTGGCATCAGGAAGTCGATCGGGCACACTGGGCAAGCCCTTCTGAGGTCAAAACCCAGTTTCGGTCAGCGAGCGCGCTTCAAAATAACCGAGTCGCGTTTAACATTGCGGGGAATCACTAACGCCTGGTTGTGAACATCAAATACCCCTCTCGAATTGTGTCTATCATCTGTGCGAGTTAAGCGGTATACATATGCCCGAGCAGACTGCGGGAAAACCCGGTGAGTCTGGTTGGTCTGGTCAATCTGGTCTCTCTGGTTTGTTTAATTTATGGAGTTGGTCTGGTATAACCGAGACAGACCAGAGAGACCGAACAGACCAAATGAACAAGACCGGCTCCTTCGGCTTTCACAAGGACCTCGCTGATGACGCAACCACCCTCCCCTGATCCGAAGAACCGGCCACACGACGACTTCACGCGATTGAGCAAGGCTGAGGCTTCAGAACTTCTCCACTACAAGACTCAACTGGAGGCGGTCGAACGGATCAGTCAGGCTCTGTTTCAGTCGATCGATCTCGACGAGCTGGTCGAAACAACTCTCCGCATCGCGCTCGATGAGCTGGGCGCCGAAGCAGGGTCGATTCTGCTCGCAGACCAGGAGAAAGAGGAACTGATCTTTCAGTATTCGATCGGACCCAAGCCCGTTCCTCTCGGAACAGCCATTCCCTGGGATAAGGGTATTTCCGGCGCCGTCTTCCAATCCGGGGAGGCCCGGATTACGAACCAAGTCGATCGGGATGCGACCCATCTTCACTCCATCGATCAGACGACAGGCTTTGTGACCCACGATATGATCGTCGTTCCTCTTCGCCGCTGGCGAGGAGAACCGATCGGTGTGCTGGATATACTGAATAAGCGGGAGGGGCCGTTCACGAACCACGATCTTGGCCTCCTCACCATTATCTCCGCATTTGCCGCGCTGGCGATCCAGCAGGCCAAGCAATTCGAGGACGCCAAGAAAGCGGAAGTGGTGACGCTGCTCGGCGACATCGGCCATGACTTGAAAAACCTCTTGACCCCCGTGTGCACCGGCATGGAGTTACTCAGGAGCGAGGTCACTGAGCTGTTCGGCGGAATGAGCAGCGCTGAATTGAGCGAGAAGAAGGCGAGCAAGGAGCTCTGCGATGAAGCCGGCGACCTGGCGGAGAATGGCATCCGGCGGCTGCATGATCGCGTCAAAGAGATGGCCGATTGCGTCAAAGGGCTCAGCGCGCCTCCCAACTTCTCGCTCTGCGCGGTCGGGCCGGTTGTCCTTGAAGTGTTTCATACGCTGCAGGGCGTGGCTCGGGACAAACAGATTGTCCTGCGAACTGATGGCCTTGAATCGCTGCCGGAATTGCACGCCGACGACCGGAGGCTCTACAACGCGTTTTACAATCTCATCAATAACGCCATTCCAGAAACGCCGCCTGGAGGCTCGATCACCGTGCGGGGGCGTCTCGATCAGGCCACAGGGCACATTGCGCTCGCTGTGGCAGACACCGGACGCGGGATGTCTCCCGAGATTCGAGATCGCCTCTTCTCAGCCAAGGCGGTCAGCACGAAGAAGGGCGGTACAGGCTTGGGAACAAAGATCGTGAAGGACGTGGTGGATGCGCACAAAGGAAAAATCTGGGTGGAAAGCGAGCACGGCGCCGGCACGACGTTCCATCTCCGGTTTCCCCTCGACCCTAGGACTGGACATGCTTAATGAAGCGTCGTTCGTCCCTCGACTCGGCTCGGGACGGTGAGCCTGTCGAACCGTGAAGCGTGAAGCGCAGGACCGAATGAAACAAGCTGCGGCAAAGGCATGAGTGACCGAAGACCTGACTTTCTTCAGCTCAGCCTTGGCCTTAACCTAGTCTCTCAATCAGCCCTTGTTGACGGCCTTGTTCACGGCGCCTAATAACTGCTCTTGATTGATCGGTTTCGCAAGGAATTCTACGCCGGCATCCTTAAACAGTCTGGCGGATCTATCCAACATTTTTGATCCGCTCACCACAACGATTGGACAAGACGGGAACTGGGAATGAAAATATGGGACCACGATGACCTCGTTGATCTTCGGCATATTGAGATCGGTAATGATCGCGGTCAAGGGCAGCTTATTCACTCCCGATTTCACTAGAGCGACTCCCGCTTCTGGATCTTCGGCTTCGTCCACGTCGTACCCTGCCTTGCTCAAGATGAGCCGCACGGCTTTTCTCACGTCCGCCTCATCATCCACGACCAGCATTCTCCCTTTACTCATAGTGTCCTTCCTCCTTTTCCATGTTAGGCCCTTAGCAGGATGCTGAAAAAGCCGTCCTTCTCACCCGCCCAACCCTAGCGCGCCGAGACGCGCTTTGACCCAGGCGTCGTTCTCGCCATCGAAGTTCTGCTGCACAAAAATAGTTTTTCCGCAGCCTGCTCCCTCTCCG
>JAKDNQ010000133.1 GCA_030456405.1 Nitrospira sp. | reverse complement strand
ACGCTATCCGCAGTGCAATGTCCCCCATATATATCTCATCTCGGCACGAACAAAACGCGGGTGAAAAAAGCGGAAGCAGCCGGAGTCAAGTCGGTTTCTGCTCCAGCCCGCATTATGCACGAAGGCTTCTACTACAACCGCCGATACGCCGCTGCAACAAGCCTACGGCGGGCGGGCTCGCCGTTCGGTCGGTCAACATACTGTTTCAAGTATGCCTCCCTCCCTCGCGGGCTCGGCCCTGAAACCTGCCTTGCCCACTCTTACAAGGGGGCCAGCCCCCTTGTAAAATCCCCACGAAGGGGGCACACCCCCTTCGGAACTCCCAGGCGGGGTGTTGCCCCGCCTCTCGGCTCCGCGCGCCCGTCCTTCGACTTAGCTCAGGACGGTGAGCCTGTCGAACCGTCTCGCGTGGCCTCTCATCGGTTTCGTCCCTCGACTGGGCTCGGGACCCTGAGCGTGTCGAAGGGTCACGAACCCTCGTGCAGAATGCGGGCTAGTGATGAATGGAGCGGCGTTTCACATGAACTTCGGCGCCGGCATCGACGCCTTGAAGTAACCGGTTTTTGTTTTTCGGCACGAAGCAGAGGGGGCGTGTCACACGACACGCCCATTTTTCCTGCCGTACAATATGGAGCCTAGCCGTCACCTCCGGCGATCGGTCTGATGCGTGTTCTCATGCGACTCGGAGCACCAGGCGCTTGCCGCAGGCCTTGACGTACTTGCGCAACGTCGCAATCGATGGAGAGTGCTTTCCGCTGGCAAGCGCCCGTTCCAGACGAGCAATAGCGGGAGCGTGCGTCCCCATTCGAGCTGCCACCTGTCCTTGAGTAAGCCCCGCTTCTTGCCGCGCCTTGAGCAAGGCATCGAGCAACACGGACTCTTCGCGCTCAATACGTTCCACCTCTGCGCGCACGCCCGGGCGGCGCATGAGCTTCTTGACGAGTTGATCATGCGTATCCATGTTTGACCTCCTTCAACCGCGCCTCAGCGATCTCACGCTCGCGAGAAGGCGTCTTGTCTGACTTCTTGATAAAGCTATGCAGCATCACGATTCGTTTGCCGGCCAAAGTACAGAAAAATACGCGCGCAATGCCCTCGGTCCCTTTCAGTCGCAACTCGAACAGACCGTCGCCAAAGGCTTTGGTATGCGGCGTTCCCAAGTTCGGGCCGAGTACAACCATTCGTCGAGTGAGCACGATATATCTCGCTGCCAACGTATCGGGCAGGCCAAGAATCTCGGTCTGCACGACATCGCTGTAATAGGAGATCGTGTAATCCACCGTCGAAGAGTAACAAATATGTTAATCGCGCGCAAGATGAAGATCAACGATTCGAGACGTGACCCTTCCATGATTCGACACGAACAAAGCGCGGGTGGGAGAAGCGGAAGCAGCCGGTGTGAAGTCCGTGCCTGCTCTGGTGATGAATGGAGCGGCCTTCCGCATTAACTTCGGCGCCGGCATTGAGGCGTTGAAGTAACGACTCAGTCTGCTGATTGCACTGAGACCAAAGGGGGCGTGTCTCACGACACGTCCCCTTTTTTGTCGCCAAACCGGCTCGCTCGGCGATCTGAAGTGCAAACCTCCGAGAATGCGCCGTCTACTGCGGTTCGAGGTTAGGGCTGTGTTTCATCTGTGAGATTGCTGCCTCGGGCGTTTCAGCCTGAACAGTGCCGAGCATTTGGAACCCACGCCGGACAAGATTCTTCTCCCGCCATTTGTTTCCTTTGAAACCAGGAACCAGACCGAGAGCAAGATACCCCGCGACGAGAAGAAGATAGGCCAGGGCTTGGGTACCACCCGGTTCGGATTTTTCAACAACAGTCTCGACCAGTGACAAGACGAAATACATTGCGACCCAAAGACCGGACAGGCCCCATAGCTGCTTGACAAGCATCCATATCGGGCCGGCTGATGCTGCCGGCCAGGAGAAGCCGACCTTTACAGCTTCGAGACCTTGAATGGGGTGCCGGTACACATTGAATGTCTTCAAGCATCCCCTTTGAAGTAATTAATGGTGTCTGGAACCTTATTCAGCTCATGATCGCCAGGAATCGAAGTTTCATAGTGCCCAACGCCGGCGCTCACCGGCGCCGAGCAAAGCGAGGGAACCTGAGCGCGCAGCGCAAGGGCGTCCGGTGGAACGCCTAGTTAGACCGCGACGTTGTTCCATATCCGGCGCACCTGCTCCAGGTCTTCGATGTTTCCAGGGTCATCATCGCCCCAGCCATTGTTGTGCGTGATGAATGTAACTGTTTCTACGATCACTGCTGCCTGAGCTCGCGAGAACCCGCGGGTGTTGGGCTTGGTACTCAAGTTAATGGGCAACATGCCGGCCGCTGCGCCTTTGGGGTTTCTTATGGCTTGTCTTAGCCACGCTGGTAAGAATGCGAGATACGCGTCGTGGGTTAGTAGTGGAAGTGAACCGTCATAGGCCTCAACGAAGTCGCCAGGGACCTCGGTCCAAACGGTACCACTCAACTGTTGACGAAGCCCTTCGCACTCCTCGCACTGGTGCTTAGCGATCTCAGTTGCTTCGCGCCGTGGGAAAGCGGCTAGAAGCTGCTGCTCAAGCTCTGCGACGGTTTTCATTGTCGCGGGTCTAACTATTGAGTATACTGACCGACATAGCACGCAAATACACCGTGCTCACTTCAATGTTACTCGTGACTGTTAAGAAACTTGCCAATCGCTTCCTCAACTCAGAACTGGCGTACTATTATTAATCGTCGCTGATTCGCAGGATGCTCAAAAAGCCCGTTCAGCAAGGCCGCAGGCAAGTCGAAACCGTAGGCGTACCCTCTGGGGTACGTTGAGGATTTCGACGACCCGAGAACGAAGCTGGCTGGTTTTTTCAGCATCCTGCTAGCAATTTGTTGGCCTCGTGTCTACTCCCGCTCCGATGGTCACTTCGATTCTTGCGACCCCCTTCACGTTGGCGCAGAGATCACCGAGACCAGGGGTGACCAACCGGAATGGACCGCCCTTTGCGTCGGGCAACGATGCTCCATCGAGTTCATAGACGAGCACCCCGTACTCTCTCGCCTGTTGGAGCGTGAGGCAGGCTGAATACTTCCCGTCTGAAGCATGAAAGGTCACATGGTCCGCTCCAATGGCCAGCGCCGGAATATCGAGCAGACCCTTCATACGAATCCCTTTCCCCATCATGCTAGGCATCACCGTTGAAATATCGAGTTGATGTTCTACCGGCAACGATGCAAGCGCGGCACGATCGAGCGAAACAGGTTGAACCACCGCCCCTTCGATCCGCACGATACCGGGGCCGGTTCGATCCCGCTCCGTAATGGTCTTGATCACCGCCGTCAGCATATCGTTCAGCGGCGTCGGAATACCGAATTTCCGTCCAAGCTTTACGACATACCCATTCAAAAAATCGACCTCGGTCGGCCTGCCGGCCTTCCAGTCGTCATACATCGAGGTATGGATATCTCGAATCTCTTGGGTCCACCGGACCACCTTCTCCGCCATATCGGCGGCTAAAGGCACCTTCGCGGTAGCCGCCACCGCCACGACTTCACCCACGATCTGGTGAATCACTTGCAGCATCTCGGGATGATCGAGCGCCTTGGACACTTTGTCATCGATCATGACGGTCAAGGGATTGAAGACGCAATTCCAACACAACTTCTCCCACTTGCTGCGACGGAGATCGTCGACCAGCTGACAAGGAATCCCCGCCTGTTTGAACAAATCCGCAATGGCCAACAGCCGAGCGCTCTGATTCCCCATCAGCTCCCCAATCGCGACTGTCCCCCTCTTATAATGGTCGATGACGCCGGGCGCCACGATCTTGGAATAGATGTACGCGATCCCTCCAACGACGCAATCCCGTTGAACGCGCGCCAAGATACGGTCTTCAGTATCGACCCCATTCTGGAGCGTTAAGATGACGGTCCGCTCGGTCAGGACCGGCTCGATCTGGGTCAGCACCTCATCCAGATCGTAGGCTTTGACGGAGAGGATAATCAGGTCCGGCTTCGGAAGATCTCGCGGATCGGACGCGGCTGGTGGATGCACAGTGAAGGAGCCATTGGCACTACGAATCGTGAGGCCATTCTGTTTCACGGCTGCGAGCGTCTTGGGCCGCAACAGGAACGACACAGAGGGATTTGCTTTCGCTAAATGCGCGCCGAAGAACCCGCCGACTGACCCAGCCCCCACCATGAGAATCTGTTTCATGATGTTCACAGGTAGATAGGCTGAAGGCTGAAGGCTTTTAGGGCTGGACTTCTTGTGCAACGAGGATTCATCTCCGAATGTGTCCCTCACATCAATAACAGATTGCGTACTATATCACGCAGATCCATCGGCCCGAAATGAGTTACAATTCGGCAATTCATAGGTAGATAGGCTGAAGGCTTTTAGGGCTAGGCTTCTTGTGCAACGAGGATTCATCTCTACTCGAACCTCATAGAAGCCGAATGTGTTGACTGGATTGGTTCGTGCCTTGCGAGATATTTTTTAGCCTTCAGCCTAAATGCCTTCAGCCTATACACCTGAATTAACCATGTCCACTGACGACCAGATCCTCCTCGCCCGCATGCACCTCGCGTCCGCTCGGAACGTGACCGTCCTCACGGGAGCCGGCATTTCTGCCGATAGCGGCGTGCCGACTTTTCGGGGAGCGGATGGTTTGTGGCGCAACTTTCGCGCGGAGGATCTCGCAACCCCTGAGGCCTTTGCGCGGGACCCACGGCTGGTCTGGGAATGGTACAACTGGCGGCGTGAATTAATCGCCACGAAACAGCCGAATCCTGCCCACATCGCTCTTGTCGAACTTGAACGTCGCGCGCCCGATACATTCTGGCTCATCACCCAAAATGTCGATGGACTCCATCGAACCGCCGGCTCGCAGCGACTCTCTGAAATTCACGGTAACATTTGGAAGGTTCGCTGTACGAGCTGTGGCGACATCTCTGAGAACCGAGAGGTCCCTCTTTCCATTCTGCCGGAATGCCTGCTGTGCCACGCACTGCTCCGGCCTCATATCGTCTGGTTTGGCGAATCGCTCCGGGAGGAAGACCTTCGCCGCTGCGATAAAGCCCTACGGGCCTGCGACCTCCTCCTTGTGATCGGCACATCGGGCGTCGTCTATCCTGCAGCAGGATTTGCCTCGGTCGCAAAAGATGTGGGCGCGCTGGTCATCGAGATCAATCTCGAGAGCACCCCACAATCTGACCTGGTTGACCTCTCCCTGCAGGGCCGTGCGAAAGATCTGGTTCCACTACTTCTTTGAAGCCAGGTCTGTCTGGTCTGTCTGGTCTGTCTGGTCTATCTTGTCTATCTGGTCTGTCTGGTTAGCTTCGTTCAACCGAACACACGAGATAGACCGAATAGACCAGATAGACCCTGTTTAACATCCTACTAGCGGAAGAATTTCCTCTAACGTCCGAATCACATAGCCGCCGGACGTCTGAGACCGCCCTGCGCGATCCAACAACACGCCGGTCAGCCCAGCCTTCGTGGCGCCTTCCATATCGTCCCGGACGCTATCGCCTATATGCATGGCTTCGTCTGGATCGATGGCATGCTTCTCAAGGGCGATCTCGAAAATTTTCGGCGCCGGCTTTGCCGCCCTGGCGAGGCTTGCAATCGTCACCGTATCGAAGAACCGGTCAATGCCGAGTCCTCGCATCACTGGAAAGAGCCGAGAATCAAAGTTTGACACAATCCCCAGCTCGAACCCCTCCTCACGAAGCCTGGTCAACACGGCGCGTGTTTCGGGGAACAATGCCCAGGAGTGTGGATCTTCAAATACCTGAAAGACTTGCTCGAAGAATTCATCGAACCGCTCGAACATCCCGACGCGATAAAATACGTTGTGGACAATGTCGAACCACCAGAGTCGTTCGCATTGTTTTAGCTCGATAGGGTCCGTTGCGGCAAAGACCGGCGGCGCCGCATCATAAAAGGCGCGCCGAAAGGCCTGTCCAATCGCGGCCTGCGAGTCGGGAGTCTGCCGAAACCCATGCTGAACAGCATGGGTGAGATAGATGTCCGCCACCGAGCCATTGATATGAAACAAGGTATCGGCTGCGTCAAAAAAGATGACGTGGATTGGAGTTTTCATAGGCTGCGCACATCCTCTTGCGGGCTGATTGTAATCAGCTCAAAAATCCGAAGTAAAGCCTCCCCTCCCTCTCACACGGGACATCCTAATAGGAAAGCGGAACTCTCCGTAGCCCTCCTGGCGAAGGAGAGTCAAAGCACGCAGATAATTATGCGATTTCTTGACAAAGAATACCCTCACTGCTAGCTTCAAATCATTCA
>JAKDNQ010000518.1 GCA_030456405.1 Nitrospira sp. | reverse complement strand
GTATACCGCCCGGGCGGCAATTCCTGCGGTTCGTCCGCGCCTCGCTTCGCCTTGTTGATGGCGGCCAAGGTGCGCTCCTGCACATGTAAATGATCGATGGATCGATGCGAGGCCGCCGACCAGCCGGTGGCCTCGCCGGCCTGCACGGTCAGGCTGAATCGTGCTTCCGTCCGTTCTTCGTACGCCGAGAGTCCCGTGTTCGCCGCCAACGCGGCAACCGTCACGCTCGAGGATACGGTCCCGGCGGCATTCAGATTCTCCATTTTGCATTGCCCGATCGCCTCCCGAGCATATTCCAGCCGCCGGGCGGGACCGGCGGCGCTCGTTTCTGGACGAGCCGTGGGCAGCAATACATATGACTGGAGCCCGACCGGCGGGAGATATTCCGGATCTTTGGGGGAGACCCTGGCGATGCGTTCCGCCTGACACAGTGTTTCTCGCACCGCTCCGGCGGTGAAGTCCGTAGTCGTTGCGGTGCCATGTTGCGTCCCGAAGGCGACGGTAATGGCCAGGGTTCCACGACGCTGATTGACGTTTTGAATCACCTGATTGTTGGCAAAGCGAGTCGTGCCGCCATGGACATCGCACAACGACACCAACGTGTGGTCCCCCGTCGAATGTTTCATCACGAGGTCGGTCAAGAAGTCGAACTCCTGCCGACTCGTCAGCTTTGGCCACGTGGTGGTGATGGTCGAGGTCATTCCTGGGCTTGTCCCGTGATCACATCGACCCGTCGAAAACGGGCATGCGAGGCGGCATGGGTCATCCAACCCGATTGGCCCGGCTGGCCCTTGCCGCAGGTGATGAAGCCATAACGCCGCCGATGGGTGCGGTCGGCGACCCCATCGCAGCGGCCCCAAAATTCAGGCGTCATGCCGTGGTAAATGACGTCCCGCAGCATATGCGTGCGCCGTCCGTTTTCAATCAGCCAAAAGGCATCGCCGCCGAACTGAAAATTGTACCGCCGCTGGTCGATGCTGTAGGACCCATGGCCTTCGATGTAAATCCCCCGTTTCACATCGGCCAGAAGATCGTCGACTGTCGCCTGGCCCGGCTCAAGACCGATATTCGCAATCCGGACCATGGGGACGCTGCCCCAACTATCGGCCCGGTTCGACCCGCGTGAACGCTCCTCGTTGATTTTCGGCGCCACTTCCCGATTCGTACAGTAGCCGACAAAGACTCCCTCTCGCACGATGTCCCACCGTTGGCAACTGACTCCGTCGTCGTCATAGCCCGTTGCCGCCAAGGTATTCGGTTCGGTGTTGTCGGCCACCAGATTCACGTGGGAAGAGCCATACCGGTAGACGCCGCGCTTGTCCGGCGTCAGAAAACTGGTGCCGGCGTAGTTGGCCTCATAGCCGAGCGCGCGATCCAGTTCACTGGGATGCCCGCAGGATTCGTGCATCGTCAACGAGAGATGCTCGGGATCGAGCACCAGATCATAGCGACCCGCCTCGACCGCGGGAGCCCGGACCTTGTCCACCACTTGCGCGGCGATACGCGCGCCTTCTCGAACAAAGTCCGTCTCCTGAATCAGTTCGTATCCCATACGTAGATGCGGAGTGTTAAAGGCGCGGGTCGCAAACCGTCCGTCATGGACCGCCGTGGCGGAACAATCGCCCTGCATCGCCAGCAGGGTGAACTCCAGGTGCGAGCCTTCGGTGGATGCGAAGAGTTTCCGATCGCGTTGGGCCCAGAGACTCGCGTGGCTTCTGACCACGCCGGCCTGTCGCTGGATCGAGTCCATGGTGCTCAGGAGCAGCGAGGTCTGTTCTTCCAAGGGAACGGCAAAGGGATCCACTCGGCAGGCAGTCTCGATACGATCTCGATGAACCGGTTCAGGCGCCAGGTGAATCTTTTCGATTGCCAGGGAGGCCGATCCCTTGGCGATTTCCACGGCCAGATCGGCCACGCGCGGAGCCTCTTCGAGCGAGAGGATGGAACTTGCGGCAAACCCCCAGGCGCCCCGATGCAGCACACGAATGCCGAACCCGCGGTCGGACGTGTCGCGAATCTGCGCGATGCGCCGGTCTTCCCCGTTGATCGTGCGGGTGGTGCTCTCGAGCAGCCGGATGTCGGCATACTCCACCCCTGCCTTGCGCAGGCGATCCAGCGCGAGGTCGGCCAACTCGTCCCACAGCGGTCCGCTCATAGCATCTCTTTCGTGGCGCAGAGTTGCCCTCGGAGCCTGTCCGAGTCATGCCGTTCTACTGCGGCAAACGATCTGCAGGCAGCTGCGTCGTTCTCGGCCCGA
>JAKDNQ010000132.1 GCA_030456405.1 Nitrospira sp. | reverse complement strand
ACAACGTTTTCACCAATAATCAGTTCCGCACGGTCGACCCGATTCAGGACGTGATCGTGAAGGTCAACCAACAGGGAAGTCCCGTGCGCGTGAGGGATGTCGGGACTGTGACCGATTCGTCGGACATTCAGACCAACATCGTCAGGACGGATGGAGCCAGATCCGTGTACCTACGCGTCAACAAGCAGCCCATCGCCAACACCGTGGCGGTGGTGGATGCGCTGCGCAAGGTTCTGCCGAAGCTGGTCGGCATTCCGCCCAGCGTGAAGATCGGGATTTCCTTCGATCAATCGGTCTATATCCGCCAGTCGATCAGCAACCTCATCGAACAAGCGCTGCACGGATCGTTGCTGGCCGCAGCGGTCATCTTGATTTTTCTCCGTAGCGTGACGAGCATGCTGATCATCTCGGTCGCCATTCCCCTCTCGATCATGGTGACCTTCATCGTGCTGTATTTCTCTGGACAAACCCTGAACGTGTTCACTCTGGGAGGCTTGGCCCTTGGGATCGGCCGTCTCGTCGACGATTCCATCGTCGAACTCGAGAACATTCAACGCCATCTCAACACAACACCCCGCCGCTGGAACGCCATCCTGGAAGCGGCCCGCGAGGTGGCGATGCCCATTCTCGCCTCAACGGTCACCACGGTCGTCGTCTTTCTCCCGATTTTCTTCGTCGCCGGCATTGCCCGGTTGCTCCTGATTCCCCTGACCATCACGATTGCGATCTCGCTGTTCACCTCCTTCTTCGTCTCCCGCACGGTCACCCCGGCGCTCTGCTACAGATTCCTCAAGCCGGAACAGGAGTCTCACCGTTCGATGCCGGCATGGTTCGTGCGCCTGATGGATTGGAGCCGCGAACGATACGAGTCGTTAGACAAAGGCTACGAGGAATCGCTCCGCTGGGTTTTGGCGCATCGCTGGCGTTTCATCACCGGCATTCTGCTCCTCTTCGCCGCTTCGCTCGCGCTGGCGCCAAAAATCGGCACGGAGTTTTTACCGGTGTCGGATGAAAGCCAGTTCCGCATTGTCTTGCGCGGGCCGGTCGGTCAGCGAGTGGAAAAGACCGAGCAGCAAGTGGCCGAGGTCGAACGGGTGCTGCGGGCACAGATCCCCGCAGAGGAATTGGAAACGATCGTCTCAAGTACCGGCGTCCTGGCCCAGGGGCGTTCTTCCCTGTTCAATCCCAATACCGGCCCCCATACGTCGAGCATCTCCGTCCATCTCGTCACGCCGGACAAACGGACCAGAAACCAAGTGCAAATCATGAACGACGTCAGGCCCAAAGTCCTCAAACTCTTTCCAGGCGTCGCGATGTTTTTTGATCCAGGCGGCCTCATCAAACGAGTCACCAGTTTTGGGTCGCAGAAGTCCATCGACGTAGAAATTTACGGTTACGATTTCGAGCAGGCGCGCGGGGTGATCCGGCAGGTTGAAAGTATGATGCACCAAATACCGGGGTTAGCCGACATCGAAGTCAGTCGCGAAGAGAATTACCCCGAGGTCAACGTGGTGGTTGATCGAGAGAAGGCCGCTCTCCTGGGCGTCAGCGAAACGGACGTCGCGAATGCTGTACTCTTCTCGCTCAACGGCAACGGCCCAACCGACCCCATCATTTATACCGACCCACAAAATGGGAATGAATACTACATCAGCGCCTGGCTCGCGGAAGAGCACCGAAAGGATTTTGCCGATATCGAGAACATCGTGTTAACCGGGCGGACCGGAGAGCCAGTTCTTCTCAAAAACGTTGCGTCACTTAAGCTCAACGCCGGCCCAGTCAAAATCGACCGCAAGTACTTTCAGCGGGTGGTTCATCTGACCGCGAACCCTGTCGACCGTGATCTCGGCGCCGTCACTGGCGACTTGGAGGCAGGCTTAGCCAAGATCCAGCTCCCCACAGGTTTCAGCATCCGGTTGGCCGGCCAAATTCAACAGCAACGAGAAACATTTGAGGGTCTGCTATTTGCCACGGCTCTGGCATTGGTCCTTGTGTATATGGTAATGGCGGCGCAGTTTAAATCACTGATCGATCCCTTCATCATCATGTTTTCAGTTCCGATGGGCCTTCCAGGTGTGATTCTTATCCTTTTCCTGACCGATACCACGCTTTCTACGACGTCGATGATGGGCATCATCATGATGCTGGGCATCGTGGTTTCGAACGGTGTCCTGCTGGTGGATTATACGAACGTTCTCCGGCAGCGAGGGCGGGAGTTACACGACGCGGCAGTCATCGCTGCCCGGACTCGGCTCCGGCCTATATTAATGACGTCACTCGCGACGGTTCTGGGGCTGCTCCCCATGGCCATCGGTTGGGGGACTGGTGGTGAAACGAACGCTCCATTGGCGCGGACAGTCGTCGGTGGGCTCAGTTTCTCGACGATTCTCACGCTCTTTCTCGTGCCCACGATCTATGTCATGTTAGAGGAACGGTTCCCTCGTCATGCCGATCAGGTGCCAGAGGATATCGATTGGATGCCGGCAGAACCGGCTGGTCGATAGCGAGACGGTTTGTTTCGTCTGTTTTGTTTATTTGGTTGTTTGGTTTCTCTGAGTCACACAACCAAACAAACCAGATAGACCAGATCAACCAGATAGACGGGGTATTAGCATTACCCAATAGTTGGAAAGAGGGCCCTCAGTTGCATCGCCAAGCCAATGTCTCCGCTGATCTTGAGCCGGCCCGACATCGCGACGGCTGTTCCACTCAACTGTCCTCTCAGAACCTTCATGCAATCTTCTCCTGTCATCGAGAGCACGACGTGAGGGTCCGCATGCATTCCTTCAACGACATGACAGGTCCTCTCACAGATCGTGAGAATGTACTGCCCGCCTTGCGTTCCGCTCAGATCGAACTGGTAGACCGCGTCGAGATCTTCGGCGGCATCTGAGTCGAGTCGGCTTGGAAGAAGCTCAAAAAACTCTTTGACCGTGGTGGGGTTCATGGCTTATGGGAAGGCAGGAGGCTCTCAGATCGACATCGGGGACCGCGGTCTCGCGGCCCCCGGTCTCTTGCTAGTATCGGAGCGTGACCGTCGCAGTACTGCGACGCGCGCCGAAAAAGTCTTTGGAAAACGTCTCGACAATGGCCGGGTCATAGCCCTTGCAACTGAAAATGTCGAGATAGGCGCTGTTCGTATCGTTTGCGAAATGGCCGCTGATCAACGAGGTGGAGATCAGCTGCACCATGGAATAACCAGCGACGCGACCTGAGCCGAAATCGATGACCTGGCACTCGCCAAAACGCTTCATGTCGATGAGCTCACACAGCTCGACGACATAGCGACGAATATGGTCAGCGTTGCGAATCAGGTCGGGATGACAATCTTGAAGATCAACGGCGGTGCAGAGTCCCCACGCCTTCCCCTCACCCACCATTTCTTGGGGGGCAATGGGCGCGGCTACTGGGGACCCGGATGGAAAGATCGCTGACTCGGATTCTGGTGAGCTACTCATAGAGGTTGTACACCTTTCTGTAAGAGGGTAAATAACTACGACCCGACATCGTTCAGTTGGACTATACCACGAAACTTTTCATATCAGTAAGAATAAGGAAACTTTTTTTCACACCGGAGCGTTTAGGGTTCCGCTCGATCAATTGACAAGGTTCTCTGCGGTCGGAGAGAATGCCGCCCATGGATCATGTCACCCCTCCGATGCCGAACACGCCGCCGTCCCCAGCCAACCTTCCTGATCGCCTCTGCACCTGGTGCCGGCTTCCGATGAAGAAACGTCTCGTCGGGGGCAAGCAGTTCGTTCACTACACCTGCCCGAAGTGCGTGTTCCAGCATACAACCAGGCTCGGCCAAAAACCACCCAACCCAGCGCACTAGCCCGCTGCTGACAAAGTCGCTTTTCTCATCCACCCGACCCTGGCGCGCCGAGACGCGCCTTTCACCAGGCAGCGCTCTCACCTCGAAAGCATTCTGAACGTGGCCCACTCGGAGAACAAGCTGTCTTGGCAGTTTGGGGCGGGTGGGTGAGAAAAGCTACGCTTCCGGTGCTTTCGTCGGCTGCGGCCTTGCTGGACGGCCTTTTTGAACAGCCTGCATAGGCAAGCGGCTGCACAGCTCAAAATGAAATTGCCAATTGGCGCTACAGCTGTCGCTCAACGAGCGAGCGCACTTGCTCCATGCGCGCGCGATTGACACCCAGATCGCCATAGCCGGTGCGGGAGGCGGAGCGGAAGTGGATGGTCTTCGTTTCGTCGTCGAAGACGAACTCGACATCATCGACGAACCGGAACAATAGGCTGGTGAATTCGTAATGCAGGTACGACTCGTCCTCCTCAACGAGCTTCACGCGTGAAAGTGGGCGAATAACTTCCTTCAAGGCATCCTTCGCCTCCGCACGAGATTTGCGATAGCGAAACGGCGCGATGGCATGGCCTTCGTCCTGGGCCTGAGTAGAGACGCAGTTGGGGCTGCTCGGACAGGGATCTAACCTTGTTCTGCTCATTTCTCCTCAAGCGGCGGAGGGAGCCAGAGAACTTGGTTGATGAATTCGGTCTGCCGATAGCGGACCTGAAACGCTCGGAATCGCAAAAGGAGGACCGGCAGAGTCACCTGATGAACGAGGAGAATTCCGGCATGGCTCCGTCCCGCCACCGCCCGCATCGAAGCCAGGTGTAGGAAGTCTCTCGTGTCATGCGTAAGGATGGCCCGGTGTTGCTGCATGGCGAACAAGAGTTGGGATTCATCATCGACTCCCAAGTTGCCCGCATCTCTGGCTGTAAGGCAATCGACCCCATGTTGGCGAAGAACTGCGGCGAGCGCAACAGAAACCGATTCGTCGAGGTAGAGTCTCACCGAGCCGACTTGGCGTTGATGCCGGAATCGAGTGCCTCGTGCTCAGCGATTTCTCGGTCCATCGCCTCACGATGATCGTAGTAATAGGAGAGCGCGTCGTGAATCGCTGCAAGGGAGAGATGAGGATAGTGTTGGAGAAGCTGTTCTGGGCTTTGCCCGTGCAGCAACGTGGCGATGGCTACCGTTCTGACCGTGATACGAGTGCCCTCGATCCTCGGGCTGCCCCCGCAGATTGTGGCGTCACTCACGATGTGAGGATGGGTTATGGTCGCCATGGCTAGAGTCTAGCGAACTTGCCGTTCCCTTGCAAATCTACTTTCCCTTTAACATTGTCAGCGAAACGGCGCGATGGCATGGCTCTCATCAGAAGCCTGGGTTTAAACGCAATTGGGGATCGAGGGGTAAGGGGGTAGTTGTTTCATTCGATTACGAGAAGTAGGTAAATGCCTGGACAACAAGCCCAGTGTAGCACCCGTCTAATCTAGACTGTTGTAGAGTATCATTATAGCTTCCATGGAGCCACACGGCCACTCAATGTAACTGCTCCAAGATAAACAGACAAAACACACCAAAGGGCAAGCTCGAAATACCCAAACAACGCGGGTGCGCCAGGAAAGTAGAATCGATTGAAACCTATGAATACCCATGTTCCAACCGCGCAGAGAAGACAAAGTATCAATCCAACAGCTGCCCAGATCCGAATGGAATGTGGATTTCTTCGGTGACCACCCATTATCCCTTGCTCCTCAGGCCAGAGGTGGTCGATCAATGATCTTTCGCAACCACAATTCGAGAACCAACACCGCACCGGAAGGAATGAGGCCTGGAATGCCCTTGTCGAGATAGGCCAGGTGTGGACTCACGCGGACTTTCCGGTAGCCGCCGACCTTCATGCCCATCAAGGCATGTTCGATTCCAGCAATCACCTGACGGCGTCCAAGTACGGTTGTGTGGTCAACGAACGTGACGCCTCCTTCGACTCGAATCATGTCTTTTGGAAGGTACTCCACCTGTTTCGCATTCAGCGGAACCTCGTCGCCTTTGTTTAAGAACAATCTGCTGTTGTAGACGACGCGGTCGCCCTTCTGGGCTGGCCTCCCTTCGCCTTCTCGTTCTTCAAGTAGCTTGAGTCCACTGAGCCGTTTCATACCATTAGTACAAGAGCGTTCTGACGGTTGTCCCTGTCGCTTCCCGCTCAGCCACCACAACAGACACTTGCCCCACAATTCGCCCGTCCTCAGTTTCCACGTCCACACGCCAGTCTCCCGGATCGAGCCGTTGCTTGAACGTATACGCGCGGTAGCCGCCTTCGCGACCGCCGGCAATCTTGATGGGAATTCTGTCGGCGTGGGTGAAGGGTTTCCCGTCGTTCGGACGGAAAAACCAATGGTGGTAGACCGTCGTGTTTAGCGCGACTGGAGCAAAGACGGCAGTAAAACAATAGACAGGCTCATCGGCTGGAAACGGATTCTGCGAGCGCTTCCACA
>JAKDNQ010000517.1 GCA_030456405.1 Nitrospira sp. | reverse complement strand
GTACGTCGCGGACTTTCGTGTAGAAAAAGATATCGGTAACCGCGACGAGGATGGTCTTCTGGTCTATCTTGTTTGTCTCGTTCATTTGGTTTGTCTGGTTTGTCTCGTTGTTTTAGTTGATCGGGTTTGTGCTTTGCTTAGGCAGTCTTATTCGCTATGATTTCCTAGTTCGAGCCGCGTAGTTGAACCTTACTGCTCCCCTTTTGAACCAAAGAAACAAGAAAAACCAGATAAACCAAATGAACCAGACAAACCTTCTCAGTTGAGTGAACTGATCAATCGTCCCAGCGCTTTTTTGGCCGTGGCGTAACTGGGGTTGAGGACGAGGGCTTTCTTGTAGGAATCGATCGCCTCAGTCCATTGTCCTTTGCGCTCGTAGACACGACCCAAATTGAGATGGGGAAAGGCCGGGCTCTCATAACGCCTTGCCTGCAGGGCTTTCTGAAACCAGGTCATCGCTTCGTCGAGTTCGCCCTTTTCGATCAGATAGGCCCCGATGTCATTATAGGGGTTGCCGAAGTCTGGGTCCTGCGCGATCGCCTTGTGACATTCCTCAATTGCATCGTCGAGCCGTCCCATGAAGCTGTAGGTCCATCCGAGGAAGGTATAGGCCTCGGCAGTCGGATGCGTCTCGATCGATTTCTTATAGAGCGTCACCGCCTCTTCCAGTTCGCCTTTCATCTGCAGTTCATAGGCTTGTTGAAAGAGTTGCCAAGCCTCTCGTTTATCTTCTTCGTGGCCTTCGCCTTGGACTAAAAAATCCTGAACATCCATAGTAATCAGGCTGATGAAAAAGGCCCCCAGCGGCGTTCTCAGTCATGCGAACTCCTCAACGTACCCCTGAGGGTACGCCTCCGGGTTCGCACTCCCTGCGGCCTTGCTGGATGACCTTTTTGATCAGCCTGTAGGCCGCCCTGTTAATTCCGACTAGAACTATCCTATTCCTGCTTCAGCTTTTTCTTGATCAGTTCTGCGCCGTAGCGGCCTGAGAGCAACATCGAGCCGAATGCCGGTCCCATGCGCGGGGTGCCGTACACGGCCGCCACTGCTAGCCCGATGACGAAACAGTTGGGGTAGACCTCGCCGGTCCGGTCCATGACCTCTTCTTCTGAGCGGGAAACCCACATAGCGCCGTTGCCGGGCACGGCTTGGTAGAGATTGCGTTTGTGCAACAGTTCCACGACGACGGCATCGTGGCCCGTCGCGTCCACCACGATCTTGCTTTCAAGCGCAATGGGGTCGACGTGGATCATGTCATGGCCCGCCATTTCAGCCGTCGTGTTGTTGACCACCACGCCTTCGAGCACGCCGTCGTGACGAAGCACTAAGTCGAGGACTTTCGTGAGGTTCATAATCTTGGCGCCGCCTCTGTAGGCTGCGGCGATCAACGCGCCGGTAGCGTGCGGGGGATCGACCATGTACATGCCTTCGCATTCCATGATTTTCTTGCAGGGGACGCCGATCTCTTCGAGAATCTCGTTGGCCGGCTCGCAAATCGTAGCTTTGTTCATCAAGTAGCCGCCCGACCAAAAGCCGCCGCCCAGGGCAAGGCTCTGTTCGACGATGACTGTCCGAAATCCCATCTCAGCCAAATCATGAGCGCAGATCAAGCCGGAAGGCCCGGCGCCGACAATGATCACATCGCTCTCAATGAGCTGGTCAAACTCCTTAAAGTATTCGCGCGCGATCTGCCGCGTAATATCTCGCTCTCTTAGCGGGGCTGGTCGGGGCTTACTCATAGTGAACCCTCGTTATTCGTTAAACGTGAACCGTTAATCGTTGTCTGTGGGTATTGGGAGTGTCCGAATCCCACGTTTAACGTTGAGCGATTAACGGTTAACGGTAGATCTCAGAGCCGGTTTTCTTGAACTCTTCCGCCTTTTCTTTCATGCCGATTTGAATCGCTTGCTGTTCATCCACCTGTAATTGTGCGGCATAGTCACGGACATCCTGCGTGATTTTCATCGAACAGAAATGAGGGCCGCACATGGAGCAGAAGTGTGAGACCTTGGCGGCATTGTCCGGTAAAGTCTCGTCGTGGAAGAGTTTTGCTGTGTCCGGATCGAGCGAAAGATTAAACTGGTCTTCCCAGCGAAACTCGAAGCGGGCTTTTGAGAGCGTGTTATCTCTGATCTGCGCGCCTGGGTGGCCCTTGGCGAGGTCTGCCGCGTGGGCGGCGATTTTGTAGGTGATGACACCGGTTTTTACATCTTCCCGGTCGGGAAGGCCCAGGTGTTCCTTGGGCGTCACATAGCAAAGCA
>JAKDNQ010000131.1 GCA_030456405.1 Nitrospira sp. | reverse complement strand
ATCCTGAACCTGTTTTGATATCGGCGCCATATGAAAGTTCCAGCGGCATTTTGTGCATAAATCGAATTTTCCAGCAGACTGCTAGTGTTCGGTTGATCGAGGACTCGACTATATGGGACTCACGCGGATCGTCATCATAGGCGGTGGATTTGCGGGAGTGCAGTGCGCGAGGACGATTCGTAAAAGGGTTTCCCATGAATCCTGCGAGATCGTCCTCTTCGACCGCTCCGCATGTTTCTCCGCATGTTTCTCTTGCCAAGAAGGTACCCATTGGGTACCATATAAAATATGATAACCATACGGACATCGAAGTCGTTCGAGGCGCTTGCCTTGTCCCTGATGGACGAGAGCGAATATGACGGCCTCATCGAATTCCTTGCCAGAAACTATCTGAAAGGCGACATCATCGCCGGCAGCGGCGGTGTGCGGAAAATCCGCTACGCAAGACAGGGCAAGGGGAAAAGTGCTGGGTTCCGCGTGATCTACTACTATCACTCGGAAGGCCATCCGATTGTTCCCTTTACCATTTTTGCCAAGAACCAGAAAACGAATATCTCTGGGGCGGAGAAAAATGAACTCTACACAATCGTTCAACTGATCAAAAAGGAGTTTAAGAAATGACCAAGGCTGGAAAACAGATCATCAAAGGGGCACAGGACGCTCTCGACACGTTGCAGGGTAAGGCTCTGGGCCGAGTGCATACGATCCGTTCAACCGAAATCGATGTGCGCGAGATCCGCGAACACCTGAACATGACGCAAGCAGCGTTCTCCGAAACGTTCGGTATTCCGGTTCCGACCCTGAAAAAGTGGGAAGCCCGTAAGCGCGTGCCGGAAGGCCCTGCAAAGGCGTATCTGATGGTGATTGAAAAGAACCCGGCAGCCGTGAAAAGAGCGCTTCAATAGGTTGAGAGCCACGCAATACAACTCGCGGACAGCGTCCGCGACCTATTCACCAAGGACGATGACGGATTATTCCTCCCCGATCCCGCAAATCTTCGGAACCTGCCGGCTTCCTGCCGCGGAGGAGCGAGGATCATTCATGTGCCGTTGGTATCGAGAGGCCAGGTCTATCTGTTGGATATCTTCGAGAAGACCGACAAAGTGAATGTGACAAAGGCAGAGCGTAACGCAATGGCTCAGATTGGCTGACGCCAGGGAAGGCCACCTAGGACGAACACGGCAAACGAGGGGGCCGTACCGGAGAAGCGCGTGGATCGTGATCCATTGTCTTCAGGACGCCGTTCAACGAGAAGTTCGTAGGATCATCGCTGTCAGATAGAGGAATCGACCGGCATGGGGCTCAAAAGAATCATCATTATCGGCGGTGGATTCGCGGGAGTGCAGTGCGCGAGGACGATTCGTAAAAGTCTATCCCCTGAATCCTGCGAGATCGTCCTCTTCGACCGGGGAAACTCCATGGTGTACTACCCGCTGCTGGCTGAAGTGGCCGGCGCAACGATCGGTCCGGACTCGGTCGCAACGCCACTGCGGCAGCTGTTGCCCAACGTTCGTTGCCGGAACGAAGAGGTGCGCCGGATCGATCATGCCGCCTCCGAAGTAGAATACGAAGGCTATGACGGCCGCCTACGGCGCATGGGTTTTGACCATGCTGTGATTGCCTGCGGCTCCTCCGTCAACCTCGATCTCGTGCCCGGCATGTCCGACCACGCATTCCCGCTGAAGTCGGTGGGCGATGCCATGGCGTTGCGGTTTCACGTCATGGAGCAGCTCGAAAAAGCCGAGGTCTGCGATGATCCGGAACGGCGGCGCTGGTATCTGTCGTTTGTCATTGTCGGCGGTGGATTCAGCGGGGTGGAGGTGCGGGCGAACTCAATGACCTGCTGCGCGCCAGCATCCGGTTCTACAACAACTTCACGGCCCATGACGTGACCGTGACCTTGGTACATGCTCGCGACCAGATCTTGCCCGAGGTCAGTCCCACTTTGCGCGAGTTCGCTCGAAAGGAGATGGAGCAGGCCGGCTTCACATGCTATTGAACACACGCGTTGTGCTGGCGACGGGTGATGGAGTCGGACTGGTAGATGGCAGGATGGTCAGGGGCACCACGATCGTCTGCACTGTCGGGACGACAGCAGCGCAGTTGGTGCAGTGGCTCGATACGCCCAAGGAAAAGGATCGCTTGGCCACAGATCCCGACATGCGATTAAAAGGGATGCCGAACATCTGGGCAGTCGGCGACTGCGCCGTAATTGTCAATGCGTACGATGGACATCCGGCGCCGACGACCGGCCAATTCGCCGAACGCCAGGGACAGCAAGTGGCCGAGAACATTCTCCGAGTCCTACAAGGTCAGCCGACCAGACCATTCTCCTTTAAATCGTTGGGCATACTCTGCGGAATTGGAGAGCGGAATGCGGTGGCCGAGATTCTGGGCATCCGCCTGTCGGGATTTCCGGCCTGGTGGCTGTGGCGGACCATCTATCTCTTGAAGTCTCCCTCCTGGTCTCGTCGGATCAAGCTGGCGTTCGATTGGACCTGGGAACTTCTGTTTCCGCGGGATCTTGGACATGCAAGAACCAACCAAACCGAACGGGTCACCAGAGCACATTACCGGCCCGGCGACGACATCTTTCTCGAAGGAGCTCCAAGTACCCACTTCTATGTGATCGACAGGGGTGAGGTCGAAGTGCTTCACCGTGAGGATAGGGGAGGGCCGGATCGGATCGTTGACGTACTGGGACCGGGAGAATTCTTCGGCGAAATGGCGCTCCTCGACAATTAATCGCGGGGAGTCACCGTCAGAGCCCGCACGGCAGTAGACCTCCTGGTCATGGGGAAAGACGTTTTTTCAAGAATGTCCGGGTCCATAACGCCCTTTCGCCTTCTGCTTGCTCAGGGGGTGAGATGGAAGCGCGCCAGGCTGGACTCGCGGATTCACCAGGCGTGGCAAGCCATCCAACAGCATCCACTCTCAATCTTCATAGAAGCGATCCCAACCCACCGGCTCTCACCGCAGGACACGTATGAGACTACGGTACGGGTGTTTGACCAACATGCTGTGGAATATATGTGCGTACTCGACCGGCATGAACGATTGCTGGGCGTCGTCACCAGGAGCGAGTTGTTCGGGGCGTTTGAACAGGGAAGAGGACCGACGACCAAAGTTGAAGACTTCATGCTCACCAACCCGATCATGGTCACACCAGACCAGTTGCCATTGATCGTGGCGGAACTGATGCACAAGCACGACGTGGACTGGCTACCGGTCGTGGAAAATAGGGGTTCACGACGTGTGATCGGCATCATCCGCTCAGAGCGGATGCTCCGACACCTGGTCGCGCAGATGTCGGATTCGTCCCCATCGAATTGAGAACATGTTGCGGGAAAAACAGCGTCGACAGACAGCGCCAATTCAAAGGCCGAGATTTGTATGAACCCAAAAACTGAAAAGGCAAAGATGCTGGCGGGAGAGCTCTATCGGTCGGCTGACCCAGAGCTTGTCGCAGATACGGAGCGAGCGCAGCGCCTAGTAGCCCAGTACAATGCAACCTCAGCCGAGGAGACGGAGATTCGTACGGCATTGCTGCGTCAGCTCTTTGATTGGGTCGGAGACGGCGCCGTCATCAGGCCGCTCTTCGCTTGTGACTATGGCTACAACATACGGCTCGGGCGGAACGCCTTCATTAACTTCAACTGTGTGTTTCTTGACTGCGCGCCGATCGAAATAGGAGACAATCTCCAAATGGGACCTGCCGTGCAGATCTATACCGCGGCGCATCCTCTTGAGGCGGAGGTACGGCGATCCGGCCTGGAATATGCTCGCCCGATCCGCATCGGACACGATGTGTGGATTGGAGGCGGCGCGATCATTCTTCCTGGTGTGACTATCGGCGACCGCAGCGTCATCGGGGCAGGCAGCGTCGTGATCCATGATGTCCCGGCGGACAAAGTTGTTGCGGGCAATCCCGCGCGCATCATTCGCGAGCTTGACGGTGGCCAGGTTAGGAAGGGGTAAAAGACTGCGAGAGACGGCGACTCGCCGTCACATCTGACCGGTGAGACGCGGTTTTTCGCACCGCGATCGTGAGTTTTCGGTTGTAGCAAAAAGCCAATCTGTCATATAACTACCTCGGATCGAAGCCATGTTCATGTGAATCAACGGAGATGAGCTGTTATTCTCAACCAGGGGGAGGGATATCGTGTACGGGCTATCACAACAGAGACAGAGATCTACAACCGACACACAGAGGAGAACAGTGATGTACAAGATGATCGTGTTGTGTTCGATGGCATTGAGCCTGTTGCTCTTCGCGCCCTACGGGTTTGCCGATGAAGAAGTGAATCAGGGAGCTGCCACCCAAATGAAGGTCAGCGGCGTCGTCTCGAAGGTGCAATCAGGCCTCGTCACCGTGAAAACATCTTGGGGATCGATGACCTTTTCATTGCCGGGTTCCGAGAACCTGAAAGTCGGCGAAGAAGTAGACATGCAGGTGAATAACAACAATGCCGTGATCGACGTTCATCGGAAAGGAGAGGCGGCTCATTCCCATCGGTATGTTTCGGGTGCGCTGGCCTATACGGCTGCCGATCGACGAGAAATCAAACTCTGGACGCCTGAAGGAGAGAAAACCTTTGACGTCCAGGCGGGACGATCCAAGTTAGCATCCATGGAAGAAGGGGCGTCTGTGACGATCGAGCTGAATGAAGCAGGAAAGGTCATCGATATTCATCGGCTTGTTGTCGAAATGAGCTTTAATACGCAGCCGAAAACCAAAGCCGGCTATAGAGTGAAGACGCACGGAACGGTGGAAAAGATTGAGTCCGGCCTGGTCTTTCTCAGAGGCCCATTCGCCTCGTATCAGCTGAGCGTCAAAACCGCGCCTCGCGGTATTGCGGTGGGAGATGAAATGGATCTCTGGCTGGATAAAGAAAACATGGTCATCGATCACCACATGAAAGGGCATACTCAATCTCATCGGTTGGTTTCAGGAAAGCTGGTCTATGTCGGTCGGGCTAAGAAACAGATCAAGCTGTGGACCCCGGAGGGTGAGAAGGTGTTTCCGCTCGAACGTCTCGATGTGAAAGCCAGACCGATCAAGGAAGGCTCGATGATCACCATAGAATTGAATGAGGACGGAACCGTGATCGACCTTTGGAAAGCGTCGTAACCAGTATGACGTCTGAATCCCGGATCACAGAGGCCATCATCATGCTGACGATGGCCTCTGTACACTTGTCAGACACAGAGATACAGGATGTGCCTGCCTCTGTGAAACGATTGAGACATGGATTGAGAAGCACCGGGAGGAACGAGCATGAGAGTGTACTTCACGCACAGTTGCCGGCCTGATCGGGTACGGCTGTGTGTCGCAATAATGGTCTTCATGAGCCTGCCTGGCTGCATGAACTTCGGCGCGCTGACGCTCGACCGTGACCGGTTCGATTTCACACAGGCCATGGCCAATTCGTGGAAGCAACAAACGCTGCTCAATATCGTCAAAATGCGCTATGCAGATACACCCATTTTCGTCGATGTCGGACAGATCGTCAGCAGCTACTCGTTGGTCAGCAGCGTGCAAGCCGGGGGGACGGTCTATCCCAACCTCGATAGGGTACCGAGCACGTCCTTCAACAATTTCTTCAATCTTGGCGTGCAGGGGCAATACACGGATCGGCCCACGATCACCTACGTGCCTCTGACCGGTTCCCAATTCATCCAAACCTTGATGACTCCCATTCCACCGATCCGGCTCTTCGAGTTAGTCGAAGCCGGGTGGCGGGTTGATCTCTTGTTTGTGGCCGCCGTGCAGACGGTGAATGGACTGTCCAACAGCAGGGGCGGGGCCTCAATACGATTGGAGGACCCGGAATTCGTTCAATTGGTCAAGTCCCTCCGGCGGATCCAGGAGTCCGCTTCGGTGGGGTTACGCGCCGATGCAACCAAAGACAAGAAAGGCGAAGGCCTCGTGATGTTTTTTGCGACGAAAAAGGTTCCACCGGAGATCCAGAAGGAACAGGAAACCGTGAGACGCCTCCTCGGTTTGAACCAAAAGAAGACGGAGTTCTCGGTGATGTATGGCGCGGCGCCTGACCGGGACGATGTCATCGCCTTGCATACTCGATCGGGATTCCAGATTCTGTACGAGCTTGCCACCTTCGTGGAGGTGCCCGAAGCGCATGAGAGGGAGCAGCGCGCGTATCCGCATCTTCCGACTCCACCCGAGGGTCGGGAAACTCTCCCGCCGTTAATTCGTATTGTGAGCGGCGAGACGAAGCCGACTGACGCCTTCTCCAAGGTGTACTACAACGACCGATGGTATTGGATCGAGAATCGT
>JAKDNQ010000516.1 GCA_030456405.1 Nitrospira sp. | reverse complement strand
GAACTCGAAAATATTATAACTTCCTGATAATCAACGCAACTTCTCAGAAGGCCCACCATACCACAAAGAAGGCCTAGCTCATCCTGTGGCTGTAGGCCATTCGCCCTAACAATTTGCAATTTACTATATTTATACACCGACCGAGCGTCCGACCAATTTCACGACACTGGAAAGAGTGATTGCCGAATCCACAAAACCTGTCTAGACTAGACCCGTATGTCAACACGCGTGATTATCCCTGGGGAAAACGAAGGTGCTCAGCACGCCGGTGGAGTCCATAAGCGGCCTCCGATTCCGGACGATTCCCTCAAAGCTGAGTGCCCGAAATTCATGAGCCACGGCCCCTGCGGAGGTGTGCGAAAGGGGGGATTGTGTGAGGTGTACCCCGAGATGGCTTGCCCTTGGGTGACTCTCTACATTCAGTTGGAAAAAATCGGCCAGGTAGAATGGATGAAACAAGTCTAGAAAACGTAAGGGGTGAGGGGTGAGGGGTAAAAGGTCAACAAAGAAACGGCGGGCCACGACGCTGGGATATAACGAGCGGCATGCAAAGAGCGGTATTACCGCTCCACTGCCTGACATCGAAACGTTCCCGAGCCAATACAAGGGCTATGAAATCACGATTGAGATTCCCGAATATACCGCTATCTGTCCCAAAACCGGCCTGGCGGATTTCGGAACGATCACGCTTCACTATATGCCCGACAAACAATGCCTCGAACTTAAATCCCTGAAACTGTACATCCACGCCTACCGAAATGTGGGAATCTTTTATGAGAACGCCGTCAACCGTATTCTGCAGGACATTGTCAAAGCCTGCCGCCCGGTATGGGCGAAAGTCACTGGGACGTTCGCAGCGCGCGGTGGACTCAGAAGTGTGATTGAAGGGCGATTCCCGTGAGACGCTCCTCTGCACGATTTCGATTCAACCAACCTATTGCCTGTCCATGACCACCTATGCCATCGGCGATGTGCAAGGTTGTTCTACGCAGTTGAATCAACTCGTCGATCGCATTAACTTTGATCCCATGGCAGACCGATTGTGGTTCGTCGGCGACCTGGTGAATCGGGGACCGAACTCGCTTGAGGTTCTCCGACACATCAAACAGCTGGGTCCTGCCGCACAGATCGTGCTGGGAAACCATGATCTGTTTCTCCTCGCTGTCGCGGAAGACATCGTCACTGTCCGGCCAAAAGATACGATTCAGGATGTGCTGGCGGCGGAAGATCGAGCAGAATTAGTGGACTGGCTTCGCCGCCAGCCCCTCCATTACCGTGAGCGATCGTTCCTCATGGTGCACGCAGGTCTTCTGCCTCAATGGACCGTCGACGAAGCGGTGAATCTTGCAAGAGAAGTCGAAGCGGTATTATCCGGCCCACACTATCGAACCATCCTCGAAGCCCTTTTCCACGGACTCTCACCTCGATGGCATCCGACTTTGGCTGGCGATGAACGTCTCGTGAGCATCACTCGTGTATTGACCAAACTCCGAACCTGCACCCCAGCTGGCGAGATGTCGGGATTCTCTGGTCCACCGGAGCAAGCTCCTTCGGGATATCTTCCCTGGTTCCGCATTCCAAACCGTAAAAATTCCGATACCACGGTCATCTGCGGCCATTGGGCTGCATTAGGATTGCACATCGAACCCAATCTATTGGCGATCGACAGTGGCTGCGTGTGGGGGAGAGAACTGACCGCAGTCCGACTAGAAGATCGCCAAGTCTTCCAGGTCGAAGGTGTCCGACGAGCGCGACCGTGATCGAGCCTCACCCTCCTGATTCGACTTGGCCTCGTTACTCAACGCGTCCGTTTCCATCCTATCGATTCGTTCCGGGAAAACACCCGCACCCGCGTCGCAATCCACTCGGTCATTCCTACAATCAGCCGGAGCCGGAGCTCCTAGCCTTTCCACCTGAAGAATGGCAACGGGCAGAGGATTACCTGTACGGGATCGACCTCTACAACTTCGCCTACTGGTGGGAAGGTCACGAAATCTTCGAAGGGTTCTGGCATGCAGTAGGGCACCGCACCGAGCAAGGAAACTTCTTCCAAGCCCTTATCCAATTCGCCGCCGCCAATCTCAAACGATTCATCGGCAACCACCAGGCAGCGGGAAATCTGATAACCAACGGTATCGTTCGATTGCAGAAGACCCCGAAGCTCTATATGGGAATCGACGTGGCTAAATTCACAGAAGACGTTCAGCAACACATGATCGGTTCAGACTTTCGCGCCCCGCTCATTCGCCTGCATGGGCATGAAC
>JAKDNQ010000515.1 GCA_030456405.1 Nitrospira sp. | reverse complement strand
GGGGAATTTGGCTGCCGATTCTACATCAAAACCGCTCAATTGCGGAATCCGGGCTAATCGCTGATCTGTTGTTCGCCAGCTATCTCCAAGCTGTTTCCGAGGGAAGGGGAGGAGAGTAACGGTTTGGAATAAACTGCTTGTAGAAATCTGTCTCGATGGGCTAGTTAGGCGTCGGTTGCATTGGCGGGGTGCACATGCGTGCAAAAACGCCACTCGTTGATTGGCTGATCGTCGAGATAGACATCCGGCTTTGGCAGAAAGGTGACGAAGCAGTGTTCGATGTCGAGCTCCTTAGCAGATGCGCGCGCATAGTCTGCACCACCAGAACTCCAAAGGTAAAGCGCCACCCCTTGCGTATGTAGCGCGCGGATTCTCGCAATGACATTAGGCATAGGAATACGCTTTGCCCCAACTGAGCGAACGAGAGTGTCATCGACATCAACGAACACAACACGTTGACTCATTCGATCACCAACTTTCTATTGTTTAGTTCCGCATAAGATGCCAATCGTCTTGCGACGCAGGGCAAGATCCCTGTGGCATCCTGTTAAAAATTTCCCGCCTGGACCACATCCTCAATGCTATTGATGTCGAGCCAATGTCCTGCTGTATAGAACACTCGAATGGGATACTGCCGTTTAACAGTTCTTGGAGCAGTTGAGGGATGCCGGCCTTGCGGTTGGCCGGCTTGGCCTGGCGCATAACAGTCAAGACAGTCGATGACCCAGGATCTTCTGACTAGAAGCAGCGCAATCTTTGCGCCATTGATTTCTTCTCCTTTCAAAGAGCCGTAATCTTTTTCGCCTTCACGACAAGATTTTCCCCAAACAGCAATGGGTCAGACAACAGGGTTTCTCTTACCGCGGTCTTGGCTTGATCGTCACGTACCTGAGAAACCCCTCTGGACGATATCAGTCGTTTCAGTAAAGATGAGCCAAATGAATTTCGTTTTTGGAGGCGGTTTGCCGCCACTTGCTGGACGATAAATCCGCATCGAGCAAGAATGTGTCGTAATTCAAGAAAACCAATAGGATTGATATGGTCAATCGGTCGCTCTTCCTTTGAGCGTGAGTCCCGCTGCACCATGTAAGTGAAATAAATGTGGTACCCACGCAGCAGATAACTCAATCGCGACCGGATGCTCAAAATGTTCGGCGTCGTGAGAATCAGGGTTCCCTGCGTTTTCAGCACCCGATTCGCTTCTCGGACAAGGTGCCATGGATTCTCTAAGTGCTCCACCGCCTCAATGGATACAACATAATCGAAGGATCCACTTTCAAAATCCCAGGGTTGATTCAAGTCAAGTTTCAGGCACGTCATGCCTCTTGCTCGAAACCTGGCAGGGGCAATGTCCCCGCACACAACTGCATAGCCTCGCTCACGCGCGTGAAGCGCAAACGCGCCCTCACCGGCCGGCGCATCTAACAGTTGTCCTGGGGGTTCAGATTTAAGCAATGCCAGCACCGCCTCATGCACCCCTTCGGGTGTGTCAGCTACTGGACGAGGATCCTCTAATCGGTCATCATGCATGATCAGTTCCTGGTCTATTAAAAGCTTCCTGCCTGAACCACATCCTCGATGCTGTTGATGTCGAGCCAGTGACCGGCTGTATAGAGTACTCGGATTGGGTTCTGTCGTTTCAACAATTCTTGGAGTAGTTGGGGGATGCCGGCTTTCTGGTTGGCCGGTTTGGCTAGCAGCTCCACAATGATGTCGGTGATAACGGTGGTGGCGCTGGGTGAGACTTTGAGGAAGCCCATCCAGACTCCGTGGATGGATTCTTTGGGGAGACTGTCGCCCAATTGCTTGAGATAGATCTTGGCGTTAAAGGCTCTTCGCGAATTGGGAATGGTGCATTCGGTGAACCCGCCGAGGCGGGCATAGCTGCTCTGTTCCTGCCAGTTGCTATCGACGAACACGACACAGTCATCCGCCTCCTGACAGAGAGATTGAGGAATGTATGTGTTGAACAGCACATCGCCGTAGGAGATCACCGTGCTTTGCGCCGGTCCTTTCCGGCATCGGAGAGCTTTCAAGAGAGAATCTAATTCGCCTGTATCTGCAAAGTCGTCGTTATCGACATAGGTCAGGTTAGGTAGATTAACGGCCTCTTTTTTGTACCCCCTGACTACCACGATATCCTTGATGCCCACGGCGTTGTAGGCGTCCACGATGTGGGAAAGGATCGGTGTGCCCTGAATGTTGACCATCGTTTTGGGCTGCTGTTCGGTGAGTTCTCCCAGTTCTTTTCCACGAGAGGCGGCCA
>JAKDNQ010000514.1 GCA_030456405.1 Nitrospira sp. | reverse complement strand
TGCAGCTTCGGCAGTGACGGCGGTAGAAATGGGCGCGCGACAGCGCGAGATCTCCGTCTCCGAATTTTTTACCAAGAATCGGCATTTACTCGGCTTCGACAACCCGCGTAAAGCTCTGCTGACCTGCGTCAAGGAAGCAGTGGACAACGCCTTGGATGCCTGTGAGGAAGCCGGGATTCTTCCTGAAATTGTGGTGCGGTTGGACGTCGTGGCAATCGGATCGTCGGCAAGACCGCCCGCAAGTCAGGCGACACGCTTCAGAGTGACGGTAACGGATAATGGCCCCGGGATCGTCCGGCAGCAGATTCCAAAAATCTTTGCAAAACTGTTATACGGCTCCAAGTTCCATCGCCTGCGGATGAGTCGCGGTCAGCAGGGGATCGGCATTTCGGCGGCAGGGATGTATGGCCAACTGACGACCGGCAAGCCGGTCAAGATCATTTCGCGTATCGGTCCCAAAGCGTCGGCCCACTTTTTCGAGGTGCAGATCGATACGAAGAAGAATGAACCCCTGGTCCATGAGAATAAGCAAATCGAGTGGGACCAGCCTCGTGGCACAGAGGTCGCGATTGAGGTCGAAGGCCGCTACCAGAAGGGGCGCGCCTCAGTGGATGAGTATCTCGAACAGACCTCTATTGCGAATCCTCATGTGCGGCTCATCTATCGGACGCCGGACGGGGAAACAAAAGACTACCCACGCGCCTATCATGAATTGCCGCCTTCGCCGAAAGAAATCAAGCCCCATCCCTACGGCATCGAGTTTGGAATGTTCCTCAAGATGCTCCATGAGGCAAAGAGCCAGACTCTCTCGAGTTTTCTTTCCGCCGATTTCTGCCGTGTCACGCCGGCGCTCGCGGATGAGATGTGTAAGGCGGCGAAAGTCTCGCCCAATGCGAAACCCCGAGACGTGCGTGGTGCGATTGCGGAGACGCTCTATCACCAGATTCAAGCGACGAAGATCATGGCGCCGCCGACCAATTGCCTCTCGCCGATCGGCGAAAAGGCGATCCTCTCAGGTCTGTACAAGCAGATCAAAGGGGAGTTCTATACGGCAGTGAGCCGGCCCCCCTCCGTCTATCGTGGCAATCCCTTCATTATCGAAGCAGGATTGGCCTTTGGGAAAGCTCCGGATAGCGAGACCAAGCCTGAGAAGCCAACGATGCCGCTGGCGGAAGGGGAGCAGGAAGAAGGAGACTCGGAACTCGCGCGGGTGATTCGTTACGCCAACCGGGTGCCGCTGCTGTATCAGCAATCTGCCTGCGCCATTTTTAAGGCAGTCCTCGCCACGAGCTGGCGCAACTATGGAATCAGTCAATCACGGGGCGCCTTACCGGCTGGGCCGATGGTCGTCTTCGTGCACATTGCCTCAGTCTGGGTCCCCTTTACCAGCGAATCCAAAGAGGCCATCGCGGAGTATGACGAGATCCACAAGGAGATCACCCTTGCGCTTCGGGAGTGTGGGCGGCGACTCGGGCTCTTCCTGCGCCGGCGCGAGCGAGCGGCAAGTGAATACCGGCGGCGCAATATTTTTGAACTCTATATCGAAGAGGTCGCCGAAGCCTGTAACAGGTTGAAGGGTGGGAAGCTGCCCGTCGAAAAATTGAAAGCGCAACTGCAGAAGATTGCCTCGTCACGGACCGGCGGCATGAAGACAGATGAAACGCTCGGCAAGACCGGCGCAAGCCCGGATGGCCTGCCGCATTCCATCATTGTCACAGCGGAAGGTATCGAAGGGGAGACTCCACTGGCAGCTCCTGTTCTCGATGAAATACAAAGCGAGGAACAGCCGGCTTCCCCCACATCTGAACGGCGACACACTGCAAAGATAGGGTCAGCCAAGAAAACGCAGCGCAAGACCACAACCATCCCCTCGACTCCAAAGAAGGGCGCTCCCACAGCGCGGCAAGCAGGCGCGGCCCGAATAGGCCGTCAGGCTCACCTGACAGGGAAGAAAAAGTAGGACGACGTATGGCGAAAACGAAAATAAAAAGGAACGGGGCGGTTGAAAAGAAATTGGTCGGGCTGGCCGATATGGTGATCGCTTCCGCGCAGCGAGCCAAAGATCCAACGATGGAGATTCCGCTCCGTGCCCTTTCGAATGTGACCTTTAATTCGCGCAAAGGCTTGCTCGAAATGGGGAGCAAGAAACAGGCGCGTTCGTTCTTTAACGTCGGCATGGCTAAAAAATTCATGCAGACGATGTTGGTTGCAGACGCGCTCTCGGAACTACAGCGCGCCGAACTGACGACATCGCTCAGAGAGATCTA
>JAKDNQ010000513.1 GCA_030456405.1 Nitrospira sp. | reverse complement strand
GATCGGGAGATCCATGTGCCGTCGTTCCGTGGCTTCGGCACCGGATTCCGATGTGCGCAGACTCCGTAGTCCATGGACAGTTGCAAAACATGAGGGAAGTCTGTTTTTCTAGTCTGAGCAATCCAACCTAGTGCAGTAACCGCAGTCGATCTTCTTCCGTGTGCTTTCGTGGCCTGGGTGAACAGATTAGCTGTCCTGCGCGCGTCCAACGAGGGCGCTCTCAGGCTGTGCATTGCGCAAACACAGGAGCACGTCCAGTCTGCCCTCTCATGCTCCTTCCAAGCTTGCTTGCTTTTCCTCTCTGGGAATGGCACGCATGCCTGATCCTACTGCGCCCGTCGAACGAGCACATTCTGATCGTGCGCGTTCCGGGAGCAAAGGACCAGCATGCGTGTCATTCCTTTCCTCGCTTCCACTTGATACTGCATCCAATGCTCGCCTTCTGATTGCTGTCGACAGGCTTTCCAGTGAGCACTGCATCGATCGCCGCACGGAGGTCACGACCTGTAACCGGTTTGCTCCCACCGGGGCGGCTGTCGTCGAGCTGACCTCGGTAGGCCAGTCGCCGCTCTCGGTCGAAAAGGTAGAAGTCCGGAGTGCAGGTTGCCCGATATGCCTTCGCAATGTCCTGGGTTTCGTCAAAACAGAGGGGAAAGGTGAAGTCCAAGCGCTCGGCCATCTCTTTCAAGCGTGGCGGCGCATCATCTGGATAGTGGACTGGATCGTTGCTACTGATGCCGATCATACCAAGCCCAGTGTCTCTGTAGTCCCTCCCTATCTTGGCAATCTCGTACTCGACATGCGTCACATAGGGGCAATGTCGGCAGATGAACATGACCAGCAAGGCGGTCTTGTCAGCAAACGAATCGAGCGAATGGATCTGACCACCGACCACATCGCGTAACGCAAATAGAGGCGCGAATGTTCCGAGGGGTAGCATGCTAGACGGGATGGCCATGGCGCCTCCTTCTCAATCTTCTCTCAGGATGTCATACATGAACATGCCGTACCGCGGCGCCTTCGTCAAGAGTCGCGCCATCCTCAATGTTCCGATATCGAAGTCTCGTTCTCACTATGGTAGGCTCGTGCGCATGACATCACATCAAAAGAGGGGATGTGAGTGAAACAGGGTTATCGGCTGATCATTGTAGATGAGGCTGGTGTGCTGGTTTCTGAGTTCCAACTGACGGAAAACGCTCTATCGCATCCGGAAGCCTTTGTCTCGGCACTCAAGCAGTCGATTGAGGATATTGAAGAGGACGAGGCATGAGCGTCGTCCTCTCGACCCATCTCTCGACAATTATGGATTCGCGCATCTGACAAGGGAGCCTGTGTATGGAATACGTTCATCTCGGTCGGGCGGGCGTGAAAGTCAGCCGGCTCTGTCTTGGCACGATGAATTTTGGGCCGGAGACAAGCGAGACGGACAGTTTCGCCATCATGGATCGCGCGCTGGAGCTGGGCATCAACTTTTTCGACACCGCGGACGTCTATGGCTGGAAAGTGGGTGAAGGGTGGACGGAGCAGATTCTGGGGCGTTGGTTCGCGCAGGGTGGCGGACGGCGTGAGAAAGTCGTCCTGGCGACGAAGGTGTTTGGCCGAATGGGCGCATGGCCGAATCAGTCTCGCTTGTCGGCTCTGCACATCAAGCGGGCCTGCGAGGCGAGCCTGCAGCGTTTGCAAACAGACTGCATCGATCTCTATCAAATGCATCATGTTGACCGGGAGACGCCATGGGAGGAAATCTGGCAGGCGATGGAGCAATTAGTCCGGGAAGGCAAGGTCCTCTATATTGGCAGCAGTAATTTTGCCGGTTGGCATCTGGCTCAGGCACAAGAACTAGCTCGTAGCCGCCATTTTCTCGGCCTTGTGTCGGAGCAGAGTCTGTACAATTTGAACGAGCGGACAGTTGAGTTGGAAGTCATTCCAGCTTGCGAAGCTTATGGCATCGGCCTGATCCCCTGGAGTCCGCTTGCGCGCGGGCTGTTGGCCGGGGCCTTGAACCAGGCACAGGTCGGTCGCCGCGCGAGCGAAGATGTGAAAAAAGATATCGAAACCTATCGCCCCAAGCTGGAAGCCTATGAGGCGCTGTGTACACAACTCGGCGAGCGCCCAGCCGATGTGGCGCTCGCCTGGCTGTTACACCAAAAGGCTGTCACAGCGCCGATTATCGGCCCGCGCACAATGGAGCAATTGAACGGCACGATGCGGGTCCTGAGTCTCACGTTGAGCAAGGACACCCTGAAACGACTCGACGAGATCTTCCCCGG